>NZ_PJAV01000070.1:0-16441 GCF_002836695.1 Pseudoalteromonas sp. 78C3 | reverse complement strand
ATGTAAAATTTTGGGCTTACGCTTTTAAATTACGAACCAGTTTACTCTCGGTATTTACAGACTTACCGGCTTGGTCGTAGGTCATTGACGTTGGTGCGCCAATTAATATCTCTTTTAATTGTTTAACACTAAGTTGCGCTTGACGGGCAGCATGAGCATTAACATTATTTTGTTTTTGGCATTGCGCAAGTTGAGTTTTAACTTGGCTTATTAGCTCAGATATTTCAGGATTTTGTGTATCGTTACTGGCAATTAGCTTACTTAGCTCTTTATCTAGAGTGCTTAGCTTAGTTAAAAAAGACATTTTTTGTTGGGTAATTTCTTTTAAACCAGCACCACGTCGTGAAGCAATAGCAGTAAGCTCGTCGTTTAATAGCGTATGCAAAGAATCTAAACAACTTACTTGTTGGTTTAGTTTTACGCTAATTAAACTATTATGATCAGCCATACACGTTAAACTCAAAATCAGCTAAGTTTTTAGCAAGCTTTTCACTGTCCACTTGATATTTACCTTCGGTTATTGCTTTTTTAAGCTCAGCAACTTTATCGCTATCAAAGCCAGACGATTGCTGTGCTTTATCTTGAAGCGTTTTTAATTGCTGCGCTTGCGGCGTCAAGCTTACAGAGTCACTTGCTGCTTTAGGCGAAGGTGTCTGCGTCGCTTGTGTATTTGCGTTATCTTTTTTTAAATCAACTTGTTGTTGCTTTGCATTTGTTAACGCATTAGCTTGTTGATTACTGCCATTAACTTGATTAACCATAATAATAAACCCGTATATTACCCAACTTATGCCATGTTATCGGCATATACGCAGGATACTTTAGTATAAATCTAAATTAAATATTCACCTGAACAGACTCTACACCATCTACTCTCGCATTTAAAACTTTACCTGACTTTTTGTTTTTTATTTGTATCTGTTCGCCCAAAGTACCGTCTTCTAAAGCAATACCTGTGGTTTTAATTCTAAGGCCTCTAAGGTTAGCGTAAATATTAACAGAGTCACCTTTACACACCATACAAATTTGGTTTAGTAATACTGGCATACCACTTCTAATATTTCGTTTACTTCTGCTGCCTATTAGCATTGTGGGGTCATCTAAGTACTGTATTCGTACAAAGTGAGTTGGTTTCATTTCAATACTTAAATGCGATTTAGTTATTACTTCACCGCGGGTTAAATTAGCAGTAGCAACAACAACTGGAGCCATTTCAACAACTCTTACATGAACATATTGAGCCCACGTTTGCGCATCATTGCACTTGGCTTGTAGGGTTACTTGGCGGTTAAATGGTGGCTCATCGGATGTTGATAATTCAAGCTCAGTATTACAGACACGATCAGGAATGCGACTATCTAAAGGCAGTGCACTTAATTGAATATTAGTATTTTGCAATGTACCAATCTGCTTAGCTATATAAGCAACGGCCATGTCCTGTAATAAATCTTTACTAAACACTTTAGCTTGCAAAGGGAATACAAAGCACAAGCTAGTAACAAAATAAAAAACACTGTATCTTCTGATTTTTTTTAACAAACTCATAATGTTTCGACTATGCTTATGGTTTCAAACAGGGTATAAATATTTTGCGTCAAAAAGTAGACGCACCCGCGATGTTATGTAGCTTTATAAATAGAAAGCAATTATCGTTCCGTATTATTTGTTTTCTTTAGGAGATTTGAATGGCAGGCATTTTAGACTCAGTAAACCAACGCACACAGTTGGTTGGGCAGAACCGCCTAGAATTACTTTTATTTAAGCTCAGAGGGCGTCAGCGTTTTGGTATTAATGTATTTAAAGTGAGAGAAGTGCTGCAATGCCCTCCACTAACAAGCATGCCAAAATCTAATCCGTATATTCGTGGTGTTGCACATATTCGTGGTCAAACTATTTCAGTAATTGATTTATCAATGGCTGTAGGTGGGCGCCCAATCGACAACATTAAAGACAGCTTCATAATTATTGCTGAATACAATCGCTCTGTGCAAGGGTTTTTAGTGGGCGGAGTTGAACGTATTGTAAATATGAATTGGGAAAAAATAATGCCACCGCCATCAGGTGCCGGACGTTATTCATATTTAACAGCAGTGACCGAAATCGAAAATGAATTAGTCGAAATTCTCGATGTAGAAAAAATTCTCAACGAAATTTGCCCAGTAAACACAGAAGTAAGTGCTGAAGTTGCACAAAGTGGCGATATTCAAAAAGATTTAGGCGAACGTATCGTATTTATTGCAGACGACTCTGCTGTTGCGCGTAATCAAGTTAAACGTGCCCTAGAGCCTTTAGGTGTGCAAACAGAGCTTGCCAAAAATGGTAAAGAAGCACTTATAAGATTAAAAGAAATAGCAGAGCTTGATTGTAAAAACGATATTACTGAGCGAGTAGCGTTACTTATCTCAGACGTTGAAATGCCAGAAATGGACGGCTATACCTTAACAGCTGAAATAAAAGCAGATCCCAAACTTGCACCTTTGCATGTTATTTTGCATACCTCTCTGAGTGGTGTTTTTAACCAGGCTATGATTGAAAAAGTCGGGGCAGATGACTTTATTGCTAAATTTAACCCAGACGAATTAGCAACAGCGGTTAAAAAGTGGGTTCATTGTGATTAACAAAAATAGGTGCTACTAACTTGAATAATAAAGATTTGCAGCAAAGTGAATACGACCAGTTTCGTTCGTTTTTAGAGCAGCAATGCGGCATTGTTTTAGGTGAAAACAAACAGTATTTAGTTAAAAGCCGACTTGCTCCGTTAATGACTCGATTTAATGTGGGATCTTTATCGGAGTTGGTTAGTAAAACTCTCGGGCCTCACGAGCGGCAATTAAGAGCCGCAGTGGTTGATGCAATGACCACAAACGAAACGTTGTGGTTTAGAGATCAATACCCGTTTGAGTTGCTCCAAAACAAGCTCTTCCCTGAGTTTAAAGACTTAAGAAGGCCTTTAAAAATTTGGTCTGCTGCCAGCTCATCAGGACAAGAACCCTATTCAATAGCTATGTCAGTAGCTGAATTTAATACTAAGCAACCTGGTGTGCTTCGTATGGGTGCACAAATTATTGGTACCGACATATCTAATACCATGCTTGATATGTGTAAAAATGCAGAATATGACGCGCTTGCACTTGCCAGAGGGTTATCTGCAGAGCGTCGTAAAAAGTTTTTTAAAGACAGCGGCAATGGTATGGCACAAGTAAACGATACAATAAAAAAACAAGTTAGTTTTAGGCACCTGAATTTGCTTGATTCTTACGCGTTAATGGGCAAATTTGATATTATTTTTTGCCGTAATGTACTTATTTACTTTGCGCCTGAAATAAAAGCTAAAATTATTAATCAGTTTGCACAAGCATTAAACCCAAAAGGGTACTTATTTTTAGGAGCGTCAGAGTCCCTAACTGGCCTAAGTACTGAATTTGATATGGTTAGATGCAACCCCGGTATCATTTACCAAAAGAAATAATTAAGCTAATTCATTTCCCTAAAACGACGCACCAAGCGTCGTTTTTCTATTTAGATACATAGTCTTATAAAAATATAACACTTCCTAATATTAATGGCTTATTTTTTGCTTTATTCATGGGTAAGTCAATTTTTTGGAGAAGGTTATGGCTATCAGTTTTGATAAAGCATTAGGTGTGCATCCGCAAGCCATGTTGATCCGTTCACAGCGAGCTGAATTAATTGCAACTAATATAGCTAACGCTGATACGCCTGGCTATAAAGCAAAAGATATTGATTTTGCCTCTGCATTAAAAGCGGCAAGGTCAACCCAGCAAAGCGGCAATACTATGGTAAGAACTAATGATAAACACATTGGTGGAGGTACTGATAGTATGGGAAGTTCAGAATCATTTCGTTTGCCAAATCAATCAGATACAGGTGATGGTAACTCGGTTGATATACAAGTGGAACGAAACTTGTATACACAGAATGCTATGGAGTATCAGGCCAGCTTGCAATTTTTAAGCGGCAAATTTAAAGGCCTGAATAAAGCTCTCGGTAGTCAAGGATAAAAATTATGAGTTTATATAATGTTTTCGATATTGCAGGTTCGGGTATGAGCGCACAAAACGTTCGCTTAAATACTACAGCTAGTAATATTTCTAATGCTAATACCATTAGTTCATCTCAAGACAAAACGTACCGAGCGCGCCAACCTGTATTTGCGGCTGAACTAACAAAGGCTTCAGCATCAGTAAGTAACCAACAGGGCTCCGCAGTTGGTGTGAAAGTTTTGGGCATTGTTGAAAGTAATGCACCATTACAAATTGAATATAACCCAAACCATCCAAGTGCGGATGAAAATGGCTATATCTATAAACCCAACGTCAATGTTGTAGAGGAGATGGCAAATATGATTTCTGCCTCTCGTTCTTACCAAACAAACGTGCAAGTTGCTGATGCAGCAAAGCAAATGCTAAGTAAAACACTGTTGCTAGGGCAGCGGTAACCGAGGGTAGGTTATGAGTAACGATATTAGTACATCTTCATCCTATTTAGACTCTATACGCTGGCAAGAATCGCAAGTAGCGACCAGTGATAATGAGAGTGATGCGTTAACACAAGAAGACTTTTTCTCTTTGTTAACTCAGCAATTATCGTTTCAAGATCCCAGTAACCCTGCGGATAACGATCAAATGATTGCTCAAATGACTAGTTTCACAATGGCGCAAGGCATCAGCGATTTAAATTCAAATTTTGATAGCTTAGCGTCTTCTATGACATCAAATTCAGCATTGCAAGCATCAACACTTGTTGGCAAGCAAGCTTTACTTGAGTCAAACACCCTGGATTTAAATGAAACGGGTGATGCCAGAGGCTCTGCAGTGGCAGAAGAAGCCGTTGATAACTTAAAAATTAAAGTGACAGATGCATCAGGTCAGCTAGTAAGAACTATTGATATGGGTTCTCAATCAGCAGGTGCAGTACGTTTTGCGTGGGATGGCAAAAATGAAGCCGGTGAGCGTTTACCTGAAGGTGAATACTCAGTAACCGCCGAAGGAAGTACTGACGGCGAATTTTCAAGCTTGCCCATTGCTACATTCAAGAACATTGAAAGCGTTAATATTAATGGCTCAAGTGGCATTATTATTAACACTAAAGAAGGTGCGGTTAGGCTGACAGATGTAGCAGAAATCGCGTAATGAATTTTAGTATTTTTCGCCTGCTAGCAGGCCACAGACTAACAGGTTAGAGGTGAATTATGAGCTTCAATATTGCATTAACCGGCCTTGCTGCCGCGCAAAAAGATTTAGACGTAACGGCAAATAATATTGCAAACGTTAATACCACAGGTTTTAAAGAGTCACGCGCTGAGTTTGCCGATGTTTACGCTTCATCAGTATTTAGCTCTGGTAAGACTAAAAATGGTGACGGTGTGCAAACAACCATGGTTGCGCAGCAGTTTCATCAAGGCTCACTACAATTTACAAATAACTCACTTGATTTAGCAATCACTGGTGAAGGTTATTTTGCGATGACCGACGATTTATCTTCGCAAGATTTAACATATACACGTGCAGGTGCATTTAAGCTTAACCAAGATAACTTTATGGTTGACGCAAAAGGTAACTTTTTACAAGCATTCCCAGTTGATTCATCTACAGGTGATACAACGTCGGTAAGTTTGAGCACAACTGATCCAATTCAAATCCCTGATTCGTCTGGTTCACCTCGCGCAACAGAAAATGTATTTTTGTCGTTTAACTTAGATGCAACGGCGGATCCAACAGGTCTAGATTTTGACCCTGCTTCTAGTGGTACTTATAACTCATCTACGTCAACAACGGTATATGATTCACTAGGTGAACCACATATTTTACAATACTTTTTTGCTAAAGAAGATGATGCCGCAGCAGGTGGTACAGATAACAGTTGGGAAGTATACGCAACACTCGATGGCAAAGTAGTTGATGGCACAACTGGTGGAGAACAAACAACGACACCTTATACACCACTAACTACCCTAGGTTTTAACTCAAGTGGTTTACCATCAACAACAGGTGGTGTGGCAAATACAAATACAACCACTTTTGATGAAATACTACTGCCAGCGGGTTCTGGTGCTGGTTTATCAACATTACTAGACAATGGTGCAACTTTCCCAGGTACTGGTATTGAGCTTAACTGGCGCGACGAAAATAACACGGCAGGACGTATCCCAACTCAGTATTCAAGTGGTTTTGAAGTAAAAGCACTCGATCAAGATGGTTCAACGGTAGGCCGTTTAGCCGGAATTGATATAGGCACAGACGGTAAAATTGTCGCTTCTTACAGTAATGGTGACTCAACATTTTTAGGCCAAGTGGCTATGGTACGTTTTCCAAATTCACAAGGGTTATCACAAGTGGGTGATACAAGCTGGAAGCAAAGTATTGATTCAGGTGAACCTGTAGCGGGTGAAGCTGGTTCGGGTACATTTGGTGGAATTAACTCATCAGCGCTTGAGCAATCAAATACAAACCTTACTAATGAACTAGTAGACTTAATTACTGCACAGCGTAATTACCAAGCAAACTCACGTGCGCTTGAAGTTAACTCAACTATTCAGCAAAGTATTTTGCAGATTCGATAAGCTAAACCCCATTAAATATATTAGGCTGCATTTTTGCAGCCTTTTTTATAAGTCCTCTTTGCAAGCCCTTCTAAATACCTCTCAATGTTGCGTCAAATTTAATCTGGCATCTATTTTGCATTTGTAAGTTCAGAGATTTTTTATGTGAGTCGATACTATGGACAAAATGGTCTACATTGCGGCCTCTGGCGCTAAGCAAAGCCTACAAGGGCTTGCTTTAAAAGCCAATAATTTGGCAAATGCAAATACAACGGGTTTTAAAGCTGACTTTGCGCAAGCACGTTCTATGCAAGCGTTTGGCGAAGGTTTGCCTACACGTGTATTTTCAATGCAAGAGCGTCCGGGTTCAAACATGGTATCGGGGGGCATTGTTCAAACCGGGCGAGACTTAGATATCGCGATGAGCGATAACGCATGGCTTGCAGTGCAAGATGCCTCCGGTAATGAAGCTTATACAAAAGTGGGTACGTTAAACATTACTGCTCAAGGCATGCTCGTAACCAGCCACGGTCGTCAAGTTATTGGCGAAGGGGGACCTGTTATTTTACCCGTTCCAGTCGAAAAAATAGGGTTTAGCCAAGATGGCGCTATTCAAGTTCGACCGCAAGGCGCTCCCGCTAACTTTTTAGAAGAAATAGACACGCTTAGAGTGGTAGAAGCAAATAGCTCACAGCTCGAAAAAGGTAACGATGGTTTATTTAGACCAAAAGCAAATGTAACAGTAGATACCTCTGCCAATGTAAAAGTTTTAAGTGGTTCGCTTGAAATGTCAAATGTGAACCCTGTTCACGAAATGGTCGACATGATAAGCCACCAGCGCCAATTTGAATTACAAGTGAAATTAATGAAAACAGCTGAAGAAATTGACGAGCGTCAAGATCAGTTATTACGCATAGTTTAACTTTAAAATGAGGACACGATTATGAATCCAGCATTGTGGATCAGTAAAACTGGGCTAGACGCTCAACAAACCGATATATCGGTTATCTCAAATAACTTAGCGAATGCGAGTACTGTAGGTTACAAAAAAAGCCGCGCTATATTTGAAGATTTACTTTATCAAAATATTAATCAACCAGGTGGTCGTTCATCGCAAGATACCGAAATGCCATCGGGCCTAATGCTAGGTGCGGGTGCTAAAGTTGTAGCTAACCAAAAAGAGTTTACGCAAGGCAACATGTTGACCACCGAAAACTCACTAGATTGGATGATTTCTGGTGAAGGTTTTTTTGAAGTACTGCAACCAGATGGCAATATTGCTTACTCGCGCAACGGTCAGTTTACTACTGATGGCGATGGCCGAATTGTAACATCGGGCGCTGGTTATGTTATTCAGCCAGAAATGAATGTACCTGATGATGCGCAATCAATTACGGTTTCGCAAGACGGCGAAGTATCTGTGCGTGTTGCAGGTCAAGCCGATAACGTGGTCATTGGTCAGCTGACTATTAGTGACTTTATTAATCCGTCGGGTCTTGAGCCAATCGGTCAAAATCTTTATACCGAAACCGCTGTAAGTGGTGCGCCGGTACAAGGTAACCCGGGTGTTGAAGGGTTAGGTAGCATTATTCAAGGCTCACTCGAAACTTCAAACGTAAATGTAACTGAAGAGCTAGTAAATCTAATAGAAACTCAGCGTATTTACGAAATGAACTCAAAAGTAATTTCGGCCGTTGACGAAATGATGAGTTATATCAATCAACAGCTTTAATAGAGTAGGGGGAATTATGCGTAATATTATTTTATTTACAGCGGGCACATTATTTTTAAGTGGCTGTATGTCTACGCAAAATAGTGAAGTAGTGCAGGACGACCCTTACTACGCACCTATGTACCCCGAGCCTATTTTAGAGCCGCTGGTAGCCACAGGTTCATTGTTTAATACTCATACATCAAACGACTTATATTCTGATAAAAAAGCGCTACGTACTGGCGATATAATTACGGTTAAATTGCAAGAGTCTACTCAAGCAACAAAAGCCGCTAAAACAGAAACAGACAAAGAAACCGACGCAAGCTTAGACCCCGTTATTGGATTAGGTGGTCTACCTGTAAATATAGGTGGCGATAGTATTCAGTTTGGTATTGGTAGTGATTCGTCGTTTACAGGCGATTCAAAATCAAACCAATCAAACAGCTTAGTGGGCGATATTTCGGTTAATGTAATGCGCGTTTTACCTAACGGTAATTTAGTTATACGCGGCGAAAAATGGCTAACGCTTAATACCGGCGAAGAGTTTATTCGTTTAGAAGGGCTAGTACGCCCTCAAGACGTAAGCGCCGATAATACGGTTGAATCAAATCGTATTGCTAATGCACGTATTCAATACTCAGGTAAAGGGCAAACGCAAGAAGCGCAAAGTCCTGGTTGGCTTACACGTTTCTTTAGCAGTTCGCTGTTTCCATTTTAGAGGGTAACAACATGAATAGCCTTAAAGCTTTATGTTTAGTTGTGTTATTAGGTTGGCAGTTTACTGCCAGTGCTGAGCGCATAAAAGATGTGTCTATGGTTGAAGGCGTACGCTCTAACCAATTAGTTGGTTATGGCTTAGTGGTTGGCTTGCCGGGCACTGGCGAGCAAAACTCATATACACAACAAAGTTTTAGAGGCATGTTGAACAGCTTTGGTATTACGCTACCTTCAACTCAAAGTCCTAAAATTAAAAATGTTGCCGCTGTTGCTGTGCATGCAGAATTACCCGCATTTAGAAAGCCCGGGCAAACAATAGATATTACGGTTTCTTCCATTGGTAGTGCAGGCAGTTTACGTGGTGGCACTTTATTACAAACTTTTTTAAAGGGTGTAGACGGTAACGTGTATGCAATTGCACAAGGTAGTTTAATTGTGGGAGGCCTAGGCGTAGAGGGCCTTGATGGAAGTAGAGTCGTAATTAATACTCCTACAGTTGGACGAATTCCCAATGGCGCAACAGTTGAACGCACCGTAGAAAGCCCGTTTATGCAAGGCGATTACATTACCTTCAACTTAAACCGCCCAGACTTTACAACGGCAAAACGCCTAGAAAAAACAATTAATGACTTAGTCGGCCCAAATAGCGCACAAGCAATTGATTCTGTTTCTATTCGTGTCATAGCACCACGCGATGCATCCCAGCGTGTATCGTACTTATCAACACTCGAAAACTTAGAATTTAAGCCAGCTGACATGGCCGCTAAAATTATAGTTAACTCGCGTACAGGTACTATTGTTATTGGTAAAAATGTAACCCTACAGCCTGCTGCAGTGACCCATGGCGGTTTAACAGTCACCATTGCTGAGCAGCAAAATGTAGTGCAGCCAAATCCGCTAGCAAACGGTGATACAGTTGTCACGCAGCAAAGTATTATTGATGTAAACCAAGACGACTCGCGCGCTTTTGTATTTAACCCAGGGGTAAGTCTTGACGATTTAGTTCGCGCAATTAACGAAGTAGGCGCAGCGCCTGGTGACTTAATGGCTATTTTAGAAGCGCTAAAAGAAGCGGGCGCAATTAATGGTCAGTTGATCGTTATTTAAAAACTAAAGCAAGTAACGTGTCACTCAAAGCTCTATATCTATTAAACAAAGATCTAGAGCTCTTTTATTTACAGTAACTTAAAATTATTATTTTTATCTTCCTTGTTTTATCGGTAGTGGCTCAATTTTTGCATTTTTAACTACATTATTCATTTTGTGTCAAAAAGCCGATGGAAACTAATCACCTCGATAAACAAAACTTTTTTGATTTAGGCAACTTAGATTCACTTCGTAAAGAAGCCTTAACGAGTGGCGATGCATCAACTGATGCTTCCAAAGCTGCGCTCAAAAAAGCGGCCGCACAATTTGAAGCTATTTTTACGCAAATGTTGCTCAAAGGAATGCGCAAAGCTAACGAAGCATTTGAAGATAAAGACAGTCCATTTAATTCAAGTGGCGTAAAGTTTTTTGAAGAAATGCACGATCAGCAACTTTCTACAGAGCTTTCATCAAATGGCTCGTTAGGCCTTGCCGATTTAATTGTTCAGCAGTTATCGCCTGAGTCTAAAAACTTTATGCCAGGCTCTGTGCTTAGAACAACCAACGATATTTTTAGCGATACGCAAGTCGGTTCCGCTCTTCCTCATGAGCAAAAAAATAAGCAACCCGATCTTATCGTTAAGAGTACTAAAGCCGATATTGCTGAGCCTAAAGTCGATACTGCAGAGTCTAAAACCGATAGCCCAACATTTAAAAATGCAGAAGAGTTTGTAAGTTCAGTGTGGGAACACGCTAAAACTGCAGCGCAAAAAATTGGTTTAAACCCAGCGGTAATGGTTGCACAAGCGGCACTTGAAACCGGTTGGGGTAAACACATTATTAATAAAAGTGACGGTGGCAGCTCAAATAACTTATTTAATATTAAGTCGGATAAAAGCTGGGAAGGCGATAAAGCAAGCAAAGTAACGCTTGAGTTTGAGCAAGGCACACCCGTTAAAAAACAAGCCAGCTTTAGAGCCTACGATTCAATTAAAGATAGCGTGAACGACTTTGTTGATTTTTTAACGCAAAACCCACGCTACAAAGAAGCATTACAAAATACAGCAAAACCAAATGACTTTTTAGATTCATTACAAAAAGCAGGTTATGCAACCGATCCAAATTATGCCAGCAAAATAAAAAAAGTGCTCAATAGCAGTCAGCTAAAAGACATTGCGGCAAACGTGATCCGCCAAGGAGTAGAGTAACATGTCGTTTAATTTATTAAACATTGCCAGTTCTGGGGTTAGAGCAAGCTCGGAGCTATTGCAAACGACAAGTAAAAATATTGCCAATGTAAATACCGTAGGCTACGTACGTGAGCGTACTGAATTTACCACTATGGTTGATAACCAAGTAGGGCGAGGCGAAACATACCGATTACTAAACGAGTTTGCTCAGTCACAGCTAAATCGTGACACCTCTAATAAATCGTTTTTCGATCAGTTTATTACTGAGGCAAATAGAGTTGATACTATTTTTTCTGAAGAGTCGAACAACCTTTCGACCGGAATTAACTCTTTATTTAATAACGTGCAAGAAGCGCTAAATCAACCGTCATCTACCGTTGCCCGCTCATTAGTAATGACAGATGCGCAAAGCTTAATTGATCAAATGGATAGGCTTTCGGGCATCGTGCTTGATCAAAAAAGTGTAGTGAACGAGCAGCTCGAAATATTTTCAGATGAAGCAAACTCACTAATTCAAAGTATTAGCACGCTAAATCAAAATATTGCAGCAGTTAATGGCACTAATAACGCCGCAGATGCGAGCTCTACCTATAACGAACGCGATAAAGCAATACGCGACTTATCAGAGCTAATAGACATAGAAACGCTTGATGGTCCAAATGGCGAAAAACTCGTTTTTATGGGCACAGGCGAAGCGGTGGTTATGCAAAATGGTGCATTTAACTTATTTTCGATGACAGGCGACCCCGATCCTAATTTTAAAGAATTCACGCTTGACGTTAATGGTGGCAAAGCAGTGCCGCTTGAAGTTGATGTAAGTAAGCTTAAAGGCAAAATTGGCGGCTTACTTGCTTTTAGAGATGACATATTAGTCCCTGCGCAAAACCAAATTGGTCAAATGGGCTTAGCTATAGCCGATGCATTTAACGAACAAAACAAAT
Organism: Pseudoalteromonas sp. 78C3; assembly: GCF_002836695.1. NCBI lineage: Bacteria > Pseudomonadati > Pseudomonadota > Gammaproteobacteria > Alteromonadales > Pseudoalteromonadaceae > Pseudoalteromonas > Pseudoalteromonas sp. 78C3. The sequence goes on along the minus strand of NZ_PJAV01000070.1, from coordinate 4,231 downwards.
TGGGTATGGATGCAACAGGTCAGCTAGGGGGTAATATTTTTAATATTCCTACCGTTGGCGCTTATGCGTATCAAGCTAACACGGGTACTGCCGGTATGACTGCAACGGTAGAGCCCGGTAAGGGCAGTGAACTCCCTGCCAGTGACTTTATTATTACCTATACAGGCAATGCTAATGAAGTAAGTATTCAGCCTATAGATAACAAAGGGGATCCGCTGGGACAGCCTTCACTTGCTGATATATCGACAGGCGTTATTGATTCATCGACTATTACAACCGGCGAATCATTTGGTCTTCAAGTAAATGTATCTGGGACAGGTGTTGAGGGTGATCAGTTTCAAATAAAGCTTAATTCAGATGCCGCTTCAAGTATTACACTTGCAACAGGGCGCGCAGAAGATTTAGCACTAGCATCGCCAATCCGTACTGCTAACGATTTAAATAATATAGGTACCGCTACTATTTCAGCGGGAGAAGTAACAAGTGTTACCTCCGGTGGATTTACTTCAACACCAAGCTTAACAAACGGTGAAATAACGCTTGTTAAAACAGGTAATGCTAACGAATATCAAATTACAGATAATAGCGGAACGAGCACTTTTACTATTACGCCTCCTGCAAAAGGAATGTTATCGCAAGCGGGTGCCCCATTCGATACTTACGGATTCGATTTTGATATAGAAGGTACACCAGAAACAGGCGACACCTTTACACTTGAGTTTAACGAAGGCGGCTTTGATGATAACCGTAATGGTTTAAAATTAGCTGATTTACAAAATGGTGAGTTAGTCCGTTTAAATGTAGAAACAACAGCAACGGCCGACAACCATAAAACGTTCAACCAAGCTTATTCAGGATTAGTGAGTGATATAGGTGTTATAACTGGCCAAGCAATCACAAGCGGTAGTGCGTTTAATGCATTAGCAGAGCAGTCTGAGGCATGGTACGAGTCGTTATCGGGTGTAAACCTTGATGAAGAGGCCGCAAATTTACTGCGTTTTCAACAATCATACTCAGCATCAGCACAAGTTTTAGCAGCAGCTCAAGAAATTTTTGACACCTTATTAAATGCGGCGAGGTAATTATGCGTTTATCAAATAATTTAATGTACCAAAACAACATAAATAAAATACTCGACAACCAACAAGGTGTTGCAAATGCTCAAGAGCGAGTAACAACAGGTGAAAAGTATTTAACCACCTCAGAAGCGCCAGCTGCTATTTCGCAAGCTATGCTGTATTCAAATAAAATACAAACTAATGAGCAATACACTAAAAATATCGATCAGCTAAATGGCCGCCTAGAAACTGAAGAAAGCGTATTACAAAGCATAAATAGTAATATTCAACAAGCGCAAGAACTCACTATTCAGGCTGGTAATGGTGCGTACACTAAAGACGATTTAAAATCGATTGCATCAGAACTTAGTGGCATTCAACAAACGTTAGCTAACTTAATGAACACCCGATCAGAAGACGGTAAATTTATATTTTCAGGATATCAAGACAGCACGCAGCCATATCAGTTTGATTCTGCAGCGGGTGAGTACACCTATAATGGCGACCAAGGCCAGCACCAAATAACTATAGCTGAAGGTGTATCAATTAAGGCGAGTGATAACGGCTTTGATACGTTTGAAAAAACTAACGCGCGATTAAATGTAGAATCTAACACGGCAAGTGTTTCAGGCTCCATTACAGCGGCAAGTGTATATGTTGACGGCCAAGCTGAGTTTGATAAGTTTCATCAAGCAAATTACAACGCAGACCCAACAGCTCCAGCAACTGCAAATACATATAGTGTATTAGTAAGCCCTGGTGCTACAGCAACAGACCCACAAACCTACGAAATATACCGAGACGGCGCAGCATTAACCCCCGCAGTAACAGGTGAAGTTACTGATGAGCCTATCGATTTTGCAGGTATGAAAATTGAATTTGAAGGCACAGCACCAGGTCAACTCGATTTTAGCCTTGAAAAACCAGGCAAAGAAAACGTACTTAATACCTTGCAATCGCTTATTACAGGTTTAAATGACGGCACACTTGAGGGTGATGACTTTCAGCAAGTACTTGCTGATGGCTTAGTGCAATTACAAAACGCGAGTGAGCAAGTGGTATTTACCCAAGCAAGTTTAGGCGGACGTATGAATGCACTTGAAAGAGTAAGTGATTCAAACTTAGCACTCGATATTCAAAATAAAAGTAATCGCTCTAACTTAGTTGAAGTTGATATGGCAGAAGCTATTAGCGAACTCACTAAACAAGAAACGGCACTGCAAGCATCGCAAGCTACTTTTGGCCGTTTAACTAACCTCTCGTTATTCGATTACTTATAAGCAGATTATAAGCAGAAATACCTTGCCGCTTTACCTACTTTAAAGCGGCAAAAAATTGTCACTCCTTTCTAAACAACTTCACTATTTATTTACAATTCAACAAATTATATATTTTCATTTAAAAACAATAGCTTAAAAATAAATTAAAGTTGGCACAGTAAATGCTTTTCTTATTACAAGAAATTATCGAACAGTGGTTCCTGTTAAATCGTGTTGAACCACACTCTGTTTAAACCTAGGAGATGGTAAAATGGCATTAACAGTAAATACTAATGTGTCGTCACTAAACGCACAACGTAACCTTAATAAATCAGGTGAAGGCTTAGCAACTTCGATGGAGCGTTTATCATCAGGTATGCGTATCAATAGCGCAAAAGATGATGCCGCAGGTCTACAAATTTCAAACAGATTAACATCGCAAATTAATGGCCTAGCCGTTGCTCAGCGAAATGCTAATGATGGTATTTCAATGGCGCAAACAGCTGAAGGTGCAATGAGTGAATCAACAAGTATTTTACAACGTATGCGTGAACTAGCACTTCAATCAGCAAACGGATCTAATTCACCAGAAGATCGTGAAGCGCTGCAAAAAGAAGTATCAGCTTTACAGGTTGAATTGACACGTATAGCCGATACCACCTCATTTGGTGGACAACAATTATTAGATGGCAGTTACGGTAGTAAAACATTTCAGGTTGGCGCTAACGCAAATGAAACAATAAATGTATCGCTTTCAAGTGTTGCAGCAGAAAAAATCGGTGCAAATCAAACTAACCTGCAATCTGCAACTACTGTAGATGGTTTTGGTCAAGTAAATGAGACAGGCACCGGTACGCTTGCCGCAAGTACAATAGCATATGGTAATTTAGCAATCTCTGGAAGAGAAGACTCTACTGTTGCGATTCCAGCTGGTGCTAGTGCTGAAGAAGCTGCTGATTTAATAAACCAAGTGACAGGTGCTACAGGTGTTTCAGCACAAGCCAGAACAGAAGCGCGTTTAGATATTACGGGCACACAAACGACAGCAGGTGAGTCTGTTAGTTTTGAGTTGAACGGCGAAAAAGTATCATTTGTAGCAACAGGAACTGCAACAGGTGATGAACAAGCAATGGCTGAAGCTATTAACAGTAGAACAGATGAGCATGGTGTTACAGCTACTATTGATAATGGTGTGCTGTCTGTTTCAGATAACAGTGGCGCAGATATTGAAATTGTTGGTTTTGCTGGCGGCACGGGTTCTACCTTAGGTATTATTCCCCAAGGCTATGATGGTTTTGCTGGTGATACAGTTACTATTGCAACAGGCGGAACTGACTCAGGCAGAATAGCTGGAGCTATCCAATTAAATTCATCAGATACCTTTAGCACAACAGGTAGTACTTCTGTGGATGAGGTTGCGACTAAAGTAACAAGTGCTTTAGAAAATGCAGCGGATATTGACATTACAAGCCAAAAAGGGTCGCAGGATGCATTATCAGTAATTGATAACGCAATAGCTAATATTGACTCTCAACGTGCAGGTTTAGGTGCGGTACAAAACCGCTTTAGTCATACTATTAGTAACCTTGCTAATATTGCTGAAAATGTATCTGCATCACGTAGTCGTATTCAAGATACCGATTTCGCGGTAGAGACAGCGCATATGACTAAAAATCAGATCTTACAACAGGCGGGCACGTCAATCTTATCGCAAGCAAACCAAGTGCCACAAGCCGCGATTAGTTTGCTAGGCGGTTAATTAAACTAACAGCAATTTATTTTGTTGTATTAGAAAAGCGCAATTTATTGCGTTTTTTTTGTTTTTTACTATTTGATTTTTTATTAAACCATTTTGAATCATGCGTTTAACTTACTTTTATACAATTTATTAAATAAAAGCTAAAGGTATTTCAC
>NZ_PJAV01000069.1:0-17039 GCF_002836695.1 Pseudoalteromonas sp. 78C3 | reverse complement strand
AGTACTTGAGCAACTTAATAATCGTCCGAGGAAGACACTTGGATTTGAAACGCCTGCAAAATTGATGCAGGATCACTTGGCGGCTAAAGCCGCCTAAACGTTATGCACTTCAGGTTTGAATCCGCGTCAGTAATTACTGTTTAATTTTACTAATTACTTTTGACGTTGAGCATCCATCTAAAAATTCAAGCACTTCAACTTTTCCACCATGGCGAAGCACATGCTCAGCACCCGCTATTTGCTCTACGGTGTAGTCGCCGCCTTTAACTAAAATATCAGGGCTTATTTGCTCAATTAATTTAGCGGGAGTATCGTTTTCATCTAAGCTACCAAACGGAATAACCCAATCAACTGATGAAAGTGCACTAAGTACCATTGCACGCTCATCTAGCGGATTTATTGGACGATCTGCCCCTTTTAAACGCGTAATAGATTCATCATTATTTAATCCAACAACGAGTCTATCGCCTCGCGCTTTAGCTTGCGCTAAATAACGTACATGCCCTGCGTGTAAAATATCAAAGCAGCCATTGGTAAATACAATGGTTTCGCCGTTTTGTTTTGCAAATTCAATATGCTGAAGTACATCATCAAATGGTGTTTGGTAATGCTCGCCGGTAGTATGTAAATACTGACCAAGTTTACGACTTAACTCTTCTGGCGAAACTGTAGCTGCACCAAATTTACTAACCGCTATACCTGCTGCTAAGTTAGCAATTTCGACAGCATCTTTAGGTTCCATGCCCGCACCAAGCATAACGGCTAATGTAGCTATAACCGTATCACCGGCTCCAGTCACATCACTTACTTCAAGTTCTTGTGCTGCAAAATCAAACTTTTCATCTGCACTAATAAGCGACATACCTTGCTCAGAACGCGTAAGCAACATGGCTTTAATGCCATTTTTGCTAATTAAATCACGTGCACTTGCAGCTAAAGCTTCTTCTGAATCGGTTTGACCACCCGCTAACTTAAACTCATGTAAATTAGGCGTAATGTAATCAGCACCTTCATATAAATGTAAATCTGGCGATTTAGGGTCGATTAAAACCGTTTTTCCGGCGCCCTTAGCAAGGCTTACCATCTCTTTAATTAAGCTTAAAGATCCTTTGCTGTAATCAGAAAACACAATAAAGTCGTATTCATCAAGTACCAACTCTAAGCGGTTTAATAAAAGTTGGCTATGTTGCTCGGTAAATGTTTCTTCTAAATCAAGACGAACTAGTTGTTGGTGACGACTAATAACGCGCATTTTAGAAATAGTCGGTAAATCACATACACTGACTAATTGTGAGCTTATTTTTTCACCTTTTAGAATAGTCTCTAAAATCTGCCCGCTTTCGTCTTCACCAATTAAGCCCAGTAAGCCGACTTTTGCATCTAACCGCGCTATATTTTTTGCAACGTTAGCTGCACCGCCCGCTTTGTCTTCAAATTTACTTACTTTAACAACAGGTACTGGCGCTTCTGGCGAAATACGTCCTGTGTCGCCATACCAATAACGGTCTAGCATTACGTCGCCAACAACTAATATACGTGCTGCCGATAAATTTTTTAATAACGATAAATCCATTACTGCTGCTCCGCAACAACCATATCCATGGCTTCACATAACCAGTGACCTATAAACATGTGAGCTTCTTGAATACGTGCTGTTTCATCATTTTTTATAATGATAGGTAACTTAGCAATATCTTTTACTTTACCGCCATCACGCCCAGTTAATGCCACTGTAAAAGCACCTAGTTTATTTGCGGCTTCTAACGCTAAATTAATATTATTACTAGTACCTGATGTGGTTAAACCAATCACTAAGTCTTCTGGTTTACATAGCGCTTGAACTTGACGTTCAAACACCGTATCAAAGTGATAATCGTTGCTGTGTGCTGTTAAAATTGATGTGTCGGTGGTCAATGCCATAGAGGCAAGCGGACCACGCTCTAATTTATAACGCACTACAAATTCTGCTGCTAAATGCTGTGCATCGGCTGCACTACCGCCGTTACCAAACCATACAATCTTGCCACCAGCTTGTAATGCACTATGACATGCTTCTAACAGTTGCATAGATTCTTGATGATAAGCTTCCATCGTTTCAAATAATGCTTGATGACGGTTTAATGTTTCAACGTAGCTAGTTGCCACTGAATCGATAATTGACATGAAAAATTCCTCTAGGAACTGAAATAGCAGGGAAAAATTAAATCCATTATTCCATAATTTTATTTAATTGTGTGCATTTTATCGGGTTATAACTGAACCCAGACCATATTTTATTACGAGTATGTTTAGAAAACGGATATTTCACGGTAAACTAACGCCACTTCCCTTTACGAAAGATCAGTATGGCACGCATTTTTTACTCTCTAGCATTAATTTTTATTAGCCCACTGATTGTATTTTATCTCTATATTTTACGAGGTAAAAAAAACCAAGGCTATCGTGCACACTTTAAAGAGCGCTTTGGGTTTGTCAGTAAGTCTTTATTTACGACTAAAACCAAACCTTTAGTTTTTCATTGTGCTTCTGTTGGTGAGGTACTTGCCGCAACGCCGCTTATTAAAGCACTGCAAAAAGCGCATCCAAATTTAAATATTCTTATAACCTGTAATACCCCAACAGGCAGAGAGCAAATACTTAACCAGTTTAAAAATACTGTGGCGTGTAGCTACTTACCAATCGATTTTCCGTTTGCTACAGCCCGATTTTTAAAGCGTATAAAGCCACAAGCATTATGTATTTTAGAAACCGAGCTATGGCCAAATTTAATGGCGATAAGTCACAAAAAAAATATACCGGTACTTGTCATCAATGCAAGACTCTCTGAAAAGTCGCAGCAAGGCTATCAAAAGGTCGCTAAATTAACGCATATTATTATGCGCTCAATTACAGTACTTGCGAGTCATAACAAGGCAGATGCGGAGCGTTTTATAGAGCTTGGTCTCGAAACTTCAAAAAGCCATGTAACAGGCTCTATAAAATTTGATATAACACCAAGTGACGAGCAATTAGCCAAAGTACTTAATCTTAAACAGCTTTATAGCAGTAATAAACACAGCAATAATGAGCATAATACTGACGAGCGTTTTATATGGGTGGCAGGCTCAACACATCCTTTAGAGCATGAGTTGGTACTTTCAGCCCATCAAGAGTTACTAAAAAAGCAACCTAATGCATTACTTATAATTGCTCCGCGCCATCCAGAACAATTTGATAAAGTGGCAGAATTTTTAACGCAAAGCCCACTTAGTTTTAGCCGCCGCAGCCAAAATAGCTATAGCAATGAGCAAGTCCTCCTTGCTGATACGCTTGGTGAACTACAGTGTTTGTATGGCGCTGCAAATATCAGCTTTATTGGCGGCAGCTTAATTCGCAGAGGTGGGCATAATCCATTAGAATCAGCTGCGTTTTCGGTAGGTGTAATAACAGGTCCACACACATATAATTTTGATCATGTTTATCCCGAGCTTATAAAGCTTAAAGGCGCTTTAGTGGTTGATAACAACGACGAACTGGCAAAACAGCTTATAACGTTTAGCCAAAACACAAAAGCATGCCAAACCTTAGGTGTTAAAGCTGCTCAATGCGTTGCTAAAAACCAAGGTGCTATACAAAAAACACTTAACATTACTAATCAATATTTAGAGCCAAAACCGTGACCAACATAGCTATAAGCCAAACCCGCGAATGGGTGTCATCTGTTATTGTTAAATATAACTTTTGCCCGTTTGCCCGCAAAGAAGTAGAAAATAACTGTATTCATTATGTTGTAAGCCCAGCAACAAGTATGGATGATGCTGTAATGGATATGCTTGAGCAATGTATTGAGCTTGACCGCGAACCAGAGCGCGAAACTACCCTTATCATGTTTGACAACGGCTTTAGTGACTTTGAAGACTTTTTAGACTTGGTCGATTTAGCTAATGCACTTTTAGTCGCGCAGGGGTTTGAGGGAAAGTATCAAATTGCTAACTTTCATCCTCATTACGTATTTGCCGACAGTGATGAAACTGATGCTGCAAACTACACAAATAGAGCGCCTTTTCCTACTCTGCATTTAATTCGCGAAGCAAGTATGAGCGAAGCGCTTGATAGTTATAACGAGCCTGAATCTATTCCAGAGCATAATATAAACCTAGCAAGGCGTAAGGGTATTGATTTTTGGCAGCAGTTACTTGAAGGCTGTAAAAAACCGAGCGCTTAAATGCTCGGTTTTATTTTTGTTTGTGCAAACCTTGTGCAAAAAAAAGCAATAACTAACGCTTATTTTTTAACCCAGTTACCATTTACTTCAACGTAATGACCACTTTGGGTTTTTTCAATTGTTTTAGCGGCAGCAAGTGCTTCAACTTGTGAAAGCGACAAGTTATTCTTTTTAGCCAGCTTTAAGTACTGCGCTTTACGCTTTGCATTTATGTCATCAACAACTGCTTTTGCTTCTGCGTTTTGTACAACAAGCCCTAAATAACCAGAGCTATCTTCACCTACAAAACCTTGGTTTTTAGCATCATCAAGGCTAATAGCCCACGCAGAGAACGACATACATACTGCACTAACTAACGTAATAATATTTAATTTTTTCTTCGTATTCATGTTCTAGCTCCTTAAAATAACTCACTGTCGTCACTAAACAAACTGTCGAGTTCTTTATCTACTTTTACGCGAATTTCGTGATCGACCTTCACATTTAAATTAATCGTAATGGGCTCTTTAGCAGACACCTCAACTCGGTGTGTGCAGGCACTTAGTGCACTAATAACACCTAGCCCGAGCAGTACTTTTATCAATAACGACTGTCTCATTATTAGTTTCCTTTTTGTGAGTATTGTAGCTCAACTTTTTGTGTAATTTCGTCACTTAAACGCAGTGCGCGTAAAAGTGTAAATACGTTTTCTTCGTGGTTATAATTAAAGTTAACTTGCTGCTGCTCTTGTTTATTATAGCCTTGTAAATTAACCCCAAGCTTTAACCAGCCATCGTTTTTTAATGCCACACTGCTATTAAGTTTTTGAATATCTAAATTAGTTAATAGCCCTAATACAGGTTGCAACTCTTGCTGTTGCTGCATTACTGAATCAAACGCGGCATTATTGGTGATTTTTAAATTACCTGTTCCTTGGCTAAATAAACTACCGTCAATTATTTCAATTTTTCCACTATCAAAATGGACAGGTAAAGACCCCGCCAAGCACCCCGTTAATACAATGCCCGACTTATCGTCGAGTGTAACGAGTTTACTGGCATCAATATTTTCAAACTTAACATTAGCAACTTGGTTTGGCTTCCCTATTGTGTAGGTATCTAACGAAAATTCGCCACCAAACACACTTCCCTTTACATCATTTATAAGCGCGGTATTACTACTCACTTGCCATTGCCCTTTAATCGCTTTAACTACGGCACCCGCTCTAAACTCATTTAAATTAAAGGTAGTTGGTTTTACATTAAGCTTACCTGAATTATATTCCCCGCTAAACACGCTATTTAAATCACTCGCAAGGTAATCGTTATACAGTGCACTTGTATGACTAATCCCCATATTGAACGATGCACTTTGTAAGTTTACATCGCCGTTAATATAGCCATTAAATTCGCCCTTAGTTAGCTGTGCAAGTGGCTCAAATTGACTAATAAACGCATTTAACGGCAGCGTACTTTGTTCAGGAATAATGACTTCAAACGGATGATCTTGCGATGATATATGATGATTTATAACTAACTCAACATCGTTTATAAACGCGTGATGAGTGGCTTTTAGTGCACGACTTTGCAAGCCTGTAGACTCTACTTTTATATTATTAAGTTTTATGTCAGGGCTATTAACAGTCTTTATATTTGTTTTTGCTGTTAGATCAGCAAATAACTCACCTACGCCTAAATTAGCATTTGCTGTTAATGTGTTACTTATATCTGTGACTTTAAATTCTTTATATTCCGCACTTTTTAATTGCTGCGTTAACGCTACCTCTGCGTTTAACTGTTTATCCATTTTTGCAGTTAAATCACCTTGATATTGCACTGCACTCATATCAAACGCATCTACACTATTAAGCGTTAATTTAGCATTTATAAGCCCAACTGGTTTTGAGTCTATAAACTCACTTATATTAAAGTGACCACTAAGGCTAAGCCCATTCGCTGTTGCAGGAACAAACTCAGGTAAGCTTTCAAGCATAACGGCATAATCGCCTTTAATCACAGCGCCAGATAACTGAGCATTAACGTTAATATTATTTATATCGGGTGTATTTATTTGAGCTGATAAATTTGTCTGTAAGTACTCAAATGGAGATGTAATATTTAGTGTTGTATCTATTATTAAAAAATCAAATTGCTTATCGCCTTCACTCATCAAATTAATTACAGGTACACTGAGCTCACTACCCTCTAAGCGAATTGATTGAGGGAGTTTAAGTTGCCAATTTAAAGGAACTTGTTTGCTAACAAAGCCTGCGTATTCACTCGGTGGAATTAACTCAGCACAGCTTGGTGTTAGATTAATTTTGTTATTAAGCAAATCGGTATTAAACATTAGCACTTGGCTATTTAAATTAAAACGCGTCGCCAATTTACCAGTGGTTAATACGTTAATCTGGCACTGCTGATTTGTATGAGAAAACTCATACGTGTGAGCAAACTGGGAGCTAATATCGCCATTTAACTCAACCTCTATACCGTCAAAGCTAAACGCTTGCTGAGAATTAAAATTAGTATCTGCAATTAATGTATTTTTAGTGTTTATAACGTGCTTTAAAAAAGTGTCATTAATTTCAAGCTGGCCACTTACTTTATTAGCAGTCAAAATTGCACTCGCGTTTATATCACCCGTAACATTAAATTGATTTAGTTCGGGTTCTAATATGCTTATTTTAAGTGGCTTATTGAGCTCATCACTTTTTACTATAAGCTGTTTAATATTAATTAATGGGCGGGTTGAAGGCAGCGCTAAATCGAGATTTTTAGCAAGTTGATTATCATTATCACTTTTAGGGAAAGAATTAACCGTTAACACTGCATTTTTAATATCTATACGCTTTGTATTTGCAGTAATACCAGTGAGTTGTAATTGTTGATTTTGGTAATTTACACACACTTTATCAGCATGAATATTTAGTTCAGCCGTAATTGAAAAATCGAGACAACTTAACGTAATGCCTGCTTTTTTGAGCTCAGGCGCTATAACCCACTGCAATAGCGGCAAGCGAAATACATAACCAAGCAGCAAGGTACTTAGTAATACAGCTCCAACAATTAAACCAATTCGCTTAAACATACTATCCTTAAATGCTTTGTGCTTTTAGCTAAAACTATACTAATCAAAAAAGGCTGCACAATGCAGCCTTTTTTATTTTACAGTAAGATTATGAATCTAACTTGTATAAACGCAAATGTAATTAACCTACGTTTTTACGTGCGTTACGGAACATACGCATCCACGGGCTATCCTCGATCCACTCATCAGGATGCCAAGAGTTAGCAACGCTTCTGAATACGCGTTCTGGATGCGGCATCATTACAGTGGCGCGACCATCAGTTGACGTAATACCTGTAATACCTTCTGGAGAACCATTAGGATTAGCTGGGTACTGCGTTGTAGGGTTACCGTAGTTATCTACAAACTTAACCGCTACAGTGCCGCTATCAAGCGCTGCTTTAGTGGCTGCATCGTTTGCAAACTCAGCATGACCTTCACCATGAGAAACCGCTATAGGCATACGCGAGCCAGCCATTCCGTTAAAGAACACAGACGGGTTTTCTTGTATTTCTACTAAACTAAAGCGTGCTTCAAAACGCTCTGATTTATTAGTTACAAAGCGCGGCCAATGTTCAGTACCAGGGATCAACTCTTTTAACGTTGATAACATTTGGCAACCGTTACATACACCTAAGCTAAAGGTATCTTCACGGTGGAAGAAGTTTTGGAACTGATCGCGTGCCATGTCGTTAAACAAAATAGACTTAGCCCAACCTTCACCCGCACCAAGTACGTCACCGTATGAGAAACCACCACATGCCACTAAACCTTTAAATTGCTCTAGCGTTAAACGACCTTCTAAAATGTCGCTCATGTGTACATCAATGGCAGCAAAACCAGCACGATTAAACGCAGCCGCCATTTCTAAATGAGAGTTAACACCTTGCTCACGTAAAATAGCCATTTGCGGTTTAGCACCGGTTGCAATGTATGGTGCAGCTATATCTTCGTTTAAATCAAAGTTAAGTTTTACGTTTAAGCCTGGATCTTTTGCATCAAATTTAGCATCAAACTCTTGCTTAGCACATTCAGGGTTATCACGGCGTGCTTGCATTTGATACGTTGTTTCAGCCCAAATAGTACGAAGCTCAGTACGCGTATGATTAAGTACCGTATTTTCGCCACGGTTAAATATAATCGTATCGTCACTGTTAAGCGTGCCAATGTTGTGGCTAATTGCTGCTATACCATGTTGTTCAAACACCGCATTTACTGCATCTAAATCAGCATTTGCTACTTGGATTACGGCACCTAGCTCTTCGTTATAAAGTGCTTCAATGTCTGAACCTGTTAAACCAGCTAAATCAACAGTTACACCGGTATGACCCGTAAACGCCATTTCAGCAACCGTGGTAAATAAACCACCGTCTGAGCGGTCATGATAAGCAAGTAACTTATTATCAGCTACAAGCGCTTGCATTGCGTTATAAAAGCCTTTTAATAACTCAGGGCTATCAACATCAGGTGTTACATCACCCAATTGCTTATAAACTTGCGCAAGGCTTGATGCACCCATGCGGTTTTTACCCGCACCTAAATCAACTAATATAAGCGATGTGTCGCCTTTATCTGTGCGTAGTTGTGGAGTGACTGTTTTACGTACGTCGTCAACACGACCAAACGCAGTTATAACCAGTGAAAGCGGCGATGTTACTGACTTCTCTTGTGAGTCACCTTCATCTTTCCATGTCGTTTTCATTGACATAGAATCTTTACCTACTGGAATCGTTAAACCAAGCGCAGGACAAAGCTCTTCCCCTACGGCTTTAACTGCTTCATATAAACCAGCATCTTCACCTGGATGACCCGCTGCTGCCATCCAGTTTGCCGATAACTTAATGTTTTCAAGGCTACCGATGTTTGCACAGGCAATATTAGTTAACGACTCAGCTACAGCTAAACGAGCAGATGCACCGTAATTAAGTAATGCTGCAGGAGTACGCTCACCGAGTGACATAGCTTCACCGTGGTAAGTATCATACGTTGCCGCAGTTACTGCACAGTTAGCAACAGGTACTTGCCAAGGACCAACCATTTGGTCGCGCGCTACTAAACCCGTAACTGAGCGATCGCCGATTGTTATTAGGAATGTTTTTTCTGCAATGGCTGGTAAACGCATTAAGCGCTGCGCTGCATCTGCTGCATTTATTAATGTAGTATCAAGCGCTTTACCAACAACTTGCTTTGACGTTACATCGCGGTGCATTTTAGGTGCTTTACCTAATAATACGTCCAGCGGTAAATCAACAGGGTTATTTTCAAAATGGCTGTCTGACACTGTTAAGTGAGGTTCAGCGGTTGCTTCACCAATAACAGCGTACTGGGCACGTTCACGCTTACAAATTGCTTCAAAGCGATCAAAGTCCTCTACGCCAACAGCGAGTACATAACGTTCTTGTGATTCATTACACCAAATTTCGTGTGGTGCCATGCCTGGCTCATCGTTAGGAATGCTACGTAATTGGAACTTACCACCACGTCCGCCATCATTAACAAGCTCAGGGAACGCATTTGATAAACCGCCAGCACCTACATCGTGGATGAATGCAATTGGGTTTTCGTCACCTAGCTGCCAACATTTATCGATAACTTCTTGGCAACGACGTTCCATTTCTGGGTTTTCGCGTTGTACTGAAGCAAAATCTAAATCTTCGTTTGATTGACCTGAAGCCATGCTTGATGCAGCACCACCGCCTAAACCAATGTTCATTGCAGGTCCACCTAGCGCAATTAATTTAGCGCCAACAGGAATATCGCCTTTTTGAACATGATCAGCGCGAATATTACCTAAACCACCGGCAAGCATAATGGGTTTATGGTAACCACGTACTTCTTCGCCATTATGGCTTGTTACTTTTTCTTCGTAAGTACGGAAGTAGCCTAATAAGTTAGGACGACCAAACTCATTATTAAATGCAGCGCCACCTAGTGGTCCCTCTGTCATTATATCAAGCGCGTTAACAATACGACTCGGCTTACCAAAATCGCTTTCCCATGGTTGCTCGTAACCTGGAATACGTAAGTTTGATACAGTAAAGCCAACTAAACCTGCTTTTGGCTTAGAGCCACGACCAGTTGCGCCTTCATCGCGAATCTCACCACCAGAGCCTGTAGCCGCACCTGAGAATGGGGCAATAGCTGTTGGGTGGTTATGCGTTTCAACTTTCATTAGTATTTCAATGTCTTCTTGATGATACGCATATTCACCTTGCGCATTTGGGAAGAAGCGACCCGCTTTTGAGCCTTTCATTACTGCCGCGTTATCTTTATACGCCGACAATACATTTTCAGGATTTAACTCAAACGTATTTTTAATCATTTTAAACAGCGATTTTGGCTGCTCTTTTCCATCGATCGTCCAGTCAGCATTAAATATTTTATGGCGACAATGCTCTGAGTTTGCTTGTGCAAACATAAACAATTCGATGTCGTTAGGGTTACGTCCTAACTTTATAAAGTTTTCTACCAAGTAATCTATTTCGTCATCAGCAAGGGCAAAACCTTGCTCAACATTGGCTATTGCTAATGCTTCGCGTCCGCCACCTAAAATATCAACAGACGACATTTGGCGCGGTGCATCACTGCGAAACAGTTGTGCAGCATCTTCAAGCTCACTATGCGTGGCTTCGGTCATACGGTCGTGCAATAACGCAATTACTTGTGCAAGTTGTTCTGCGTTTAAGTCACCTTCAACATAATAAGCAATACCGCGTTCAACACGGTGAACCTGTTTTAAACCACAGTTATGGGCAATATCGGTTGCTTTAGATGCCCAAGGTGAAATGGTACCTGGGCGAGGTGTAACAAGTACAAGTTTGCCAGCTGGGGTATGCTCAGCAATAGTTGGACCGTAAGTTAATAGTTTTTCAAGCTTGGTTTGCTCGGAGCTACTCAACGGCGATGTTAAATCGGCAAAGTGAGCATACTCGGCGTATACGTTAGTGACTGGAAGTTGCGATTGTTGGCAACGCGCTAAAATTTTATTAACTCTGAACTCTGACAGTGCTGGTGCACCACGAAGGATCAACATAGGTAATTTCATCCGGGGTTAGGGATTGAACGATATTTTAGGCACGCATTATAGTCCAATTAGCATTCAGATTTAACTCAAAATTACGCTTTTCATAAAATTAACTTTTTAGCTTTATTTATAGCCTCTTTTGGTTAATAAAATAAAAGGTAAAGTGACGCGATGGCTTAGTTTTGCTATAACGGTGACTGGCGAGCTTAAGGGGCACTCAATGTTCAAAGAAAAACTAATAATAATCATTACTTTAGTTATGCTGTTATGTGCATGCGATATGCAAGAGCAGCCAACTCAACTCGCCCAAATAAAAGAACACAATAAAATACGTGTGGGTACCCTTGCCAGTGCTAGTAATTATTATCAAGCCGTTCAAGGTGAGCAAGGCTTTGAATATGAGTTATCTCAAGCCTTCGCTGAATATTTAGGTGTAGAGCTTGAAATAGTCCCTTTCTTTAACTTATCTGACATGTTTGAACGCCTTGAAAGCGGTGATTTAGATTTGATAGCATCAGGACTTACCTATAATAAAACCCGTGCAGAGCAATACCGTTACGGACCAACTTACAGAACAATCAGCCAAAAGTTAGTTTATAAACAAGGGCGCGTTCGTCCTCGAGAGTTTGACGATTTAGATGGCAACTTTACGGTTATAGCTAAAAGTAGCCACTCGCTTACTCTACAAAAAATGAAGAAGAACAATCCAGATCTCACTTGGATAGAAAGCGAAGAGTTTGATGAAGAAGAACTACTTCAAGCAGTTATTGATGGCGAGATAGATTACACACTCGCTGATACGCATACGCTATCGCTGTTTCGCCGTTATCACCCAAATTTAAGCATTGGTTTTTCAGTTAGCCATAACGACCCGATTGCATGGATACTTAATAAATCTAAAGACGACTCTTTATATGCGTTGTTGGTGCCATTTTTTGGTGACGTTAAGCAAAGTAACCAGCTCTATGTACTTGAAGAAAAATACTTTGGTCACGTGCGCCAATTTAACTATGTAAATACCCTTGCTTATATCGAAGCAATTAAAGAAACCTTACCAACATACCAGCCATGGTTTGAACAATATGCAGGTAGCCTTGACTGGCGATTATTAGCGGCACTAAGCTATCAAGAATCTATGTGGAATCCTCGCGCTAAATCACCAACAGGTGTGCGCGGCATCATGATGCTAACTCGCAGTACAGCCAAACAAGTAGGTGTTACTAACCGGTTAGAACCAGAGCAAAACATTCGTGGTGGCGCTAAATACTTAAGCAAGCTTATTAAACGTATTCCTGACCGTATCCCGCAACCCGACCGCACATGGCTTGCTTTGGCCGGATACAATGTAGGTTGGGGGCATGTTAACGACGCACGTATAATTACCGAACAGCAAGGCGCAAGCCCTGATAAATGGGCTGATGTAAAGAAACGCCTACCGCTATTAATTAAAAAGCGCTATTACCGTAAAACTCGCTACGGTTATGCCCGAGGCGATGTAGCTGTTAAATATGTCGATAATATTCGTCGCTATTACGATGCACTTGTTTGGCTAGATGAAAATGATGCTATTGCTGCAGAGCCTGAGCCAGAACCAATTACAGAGTTGAGCACTGATACTGAGCTAAAGCTAAACGAAAAAAGTGAAGTAGAAAGTAAGGCAGATGAAGCTCAAACAGAAAAACAACAACCTATAATCGAACCCGAACAGTCGAGTGAAAACAATGGCTAAGATTAATATAAGTACCCGTTTATTGAGCATGTCAGTAAGCAAAATTTAAGTAAATTAAATATCTGTTTACTTGTCACCAAATGATCACTAATGTGTGTTAATTGTATATCATTATTTTATAAGATATACCCGTGCCTTTCTCAATCTTGCATTAGGAGAAAACATGCTAAAACGTAGACGCACACAAAGATTAAAACGCAATGTCATTTATTCAACGGCCACACGTCGTCGTGTTATGTTGCGAAAACTACACAAAAAAATCATCTGGCGTCGCCGAATGTTTGCTATGCAGCAAATGGCTGAATCAGAAATAGAGCCAATCGCTAGTTAACTTTAGTTAGGCTTATTTATTTGTTCATCACGAGCAGCTTTCTTAGCTGCTTTAATTTGCGCTCTTCTACGTTTAAAAAAATTCGAAATAGTATCACCGCACAGCTGTGCCAAAACACCACCGCACACCTCAACTTGATGATTTAACTTAGGCTCTTGTAATAAATTCATAATTGAACCCGCAGACCCTGTTTTAGCATCGACTGCTCCAAATACTAAACGCTTTATTCTGCTATGCACTAACAATCCCGCACACATAGAACAAGGCTCTAACGTTACGTATAGGGTGCAATCAATTAAGCGGTAATTGTTAAGGACTTTTCCAGCTTCTCGCACTGCAATCATTTCGGCATGGGCAGATGGGTCATTATCCGTTATTGAGCGGTTATACCCGACTGAAACTAGCTGGTTATCTTTGACTACAATTGCTCCAACCGGAATTTCATCAAGCAGCTCTGCTTGCTTTGCATACAAAAGCGCTTGTTCCATCCAGTAGGAATCATCAAATGGTTCGTTCATTATTTCTACTTAAATAACCTTTTATGCTGTAATTATACCTAGTTAGCACTCTAAAGTGCGCCATTCATTACTTTATTCCAAAAATAAAACAATATTTACCCGTTTGTAATGGCTCACTCGTGCTGATTTACGCTATAATCTCACGCTTTTTTTATTTAGCTCACAACACGGGTAGCAAATGAAATTTCCTGGACGCCGCAGGCATAAACATTATTTTCCAGTGGAAGCCAAAGATCCACTTACCAATCAACTTAACGCAACAGAGCGATTACAACGTAGTTATATTACGGGTATCGATCAGATCGTTGTTGATATAGAGGCAAAAGTTGATCAAGCTTTCCTTGACGAATTTCAACTACGTAGGGGGATGTCGCAAGTTATTGATAGCGATACAACAAACGCCTTATACGATCGTTTAAAATTAAACAATATGGTTGATTTTGAGTTTGCCGGTGGAACCATTGGTAACACTATGCACAACTACTCTGTACTTGCAGATGATCGCTCAGTTTTATTAGGCGTAATGAGCGAAAATATAAAAATAGGTAGCTACGCTTACCGTTTTTTATGTAATACCTCAAGCCGTGTAGACTTAAACTACCTTCAACCAGTTGATGGGCCTGTAGGCCGTTGTTTTACATTAATTGATGAAACCGGTGAGCGTACTTTTGCAATAAGTGCAGGCTTAATGAATCACTTACGTCCTGAATCTATCGATAAAGACCTTATTGAGAATTCATCAGCGTTAGTGATCAGTGCCTACCTTATGCGCACACAAGGTAGCGAAACAATGACTGAAGCCACTATGCAAGCGGTAAAATACGCTAATGACGCAGGTGTGCCAGTTGTGCTTACACTCGGAACTAAATTCTTAATTGAACAAGACCCTACTTGGTGGGCAAACTTTGTTGAAAAGCATGTTGATATTCTTGCTATGAACGAAGAAGAAGGTTTAGCTATTACAGGTTTTGAAGATCCTCTTTTAGCTGCTGATAAAGCACTTGATTGGGTAGACTTAGTTATTTGTACCGCTGGCGAAAAAGGCTTATTTATGGCCGGCTACGTAGACGAAAGCTTAAAGCGTGAAACCGAATACCCGTTACTACCAGGCGCCATACCTGATTTTAACCGTTACGAATTCTCACGAGCTATGCGTAAAGATGAGTGTGATGAACCTATTAGAGCATATAGTCATACGGCCCCATTTATGGGTGGACCTGATTCAATCAAAAACACCAATGGTGCAGGTGATTGCGCACTTGCGGCTGTACTACATGATTTGTCAGCGAATGTTTACCACAAGCTTAATGTGGCAAACTCAGCTAAACATCAGCAACAAGCTATTACTTACTCGTCACTATCGCAAATTAGTAAATATGCTAACCGAGCGAGCTATGAAGTATTAGTTCAGCACTCTCCGCGTTTATCTCGTGGTTTACCTGAACGTGAAGATTGTTTAGAACAAGTTTATTGGGAACAATAAATAACGGTGGGAGCAATTATTGCTCCCTATCGATTTCCTAAAAAATAGAAATATCGAGCTTTTTAGATAGCAGTTCCAGCGCTGCAATTCCTGCAACCGAATTACCAAACGAATTAAGCCCCGGAGAATAAACAGCTACAGTAAACTTATTTGGTAACACAGCTAAAATAGTTCCTGACACTCCCGACTTACCTGGCATGCCCACTCTGTAACCAAAATCACCGGCAGCATCATATAAACCACTCGTGAATAAAAGCGAATTAAGCTGTTTATTCTGACGACTACTTAAAACACGATTGCCCGATCGATTATCAACACCTTTATTAGCTAAAAAATTATAAGCTTTTGCTAATTCAATACAGTTGAGCTCAATAGAACAAAAGTTAAAGTAAGCCCACAAAACATCATCTACTTCGTTTTCAAAATTACCAAACGACTTCATTAAATGTGCCATAGCAGCATTACGATGCCTAAATTCATACTCAGAATTAGCAACTTTTTTATCAATTACTATGCCTCTATTACCAGCTAATAACCTGAAGGTTTCGAGCATAGAATGCATTGGCGCAGATAAGCGGCTGTATAACGCATCACACGTTACAATTGCGCCTGCATTGATGAATGGGTTACGAGGTATTCCCTTTTCAAACTCAAGCTGTGTAAGCGAGTTAAAGGCTGTACCTGAGGGTTCCTTTCCGACTCTATGCCAAAGTTCATCACCATAACGCTGTAGTGCCATAGTAAGTGTCATAACTTTAGAAACTGATTGAATAGTAAAGCGTTGAGAACAATCCCCCGCACATACAGTTTCACCATCAGTTGTATAAATAGCGATAGAAAATTGTTCCGGATCAACCTCGGCAAGCGCCGGTATATAATCAGCTACTTTCCCTTGTGATAATAAAGGACGTACTTCATATGCGATTTCATCAAGCACCTTTTGGTAATCAGCTGTAGGCAATCTAGACCTCTATATCGTCATTCATAAAAATTGGATTTTAACACGCGCTATTAAGTGCACCTAGTTTTGTTGTCGAATTTAACGGTGAGATTTTACTAAATTTAAATAGAAAAAAACGTCACATTACTGTATCTGGTTTCTCTTAATTAAATCCTGGTAATGTCATGGTGCCCACTGCGGTGGAGAGTCACAGTGCAAATGCTACGAACTCATTGTCGAGCGGAGATTTTTATGATTTTAGCGTCGGGAGTCGCTACGCTCGCCCGACCTACGTAATAGGTGTTAATGTGAGTGGGTGTTAATTGCGCGTATTTCACTTTTCTGCAGACATAAAAAAGCCCGAATCTTAAATTCGGGCGCTCTACAATGTGAAGTCGGTGCGCTACGCAGTAGGATGTCGTAGTGCCCACAGCGGTAGAGAGTCACATAGCAAATACTACACTATTATTAATCGTATCGTCTCTTAGTATGCAGAGTTTTACTAATTTCAAAAAGCAAAAAACCCGTTACATTGCTGTAACGGGTTTCTCTTAATTAAATCCTGGTAATGTCCTACTTTCACATAGCAAATGCTACACTATCATCGGCGCTGTTTCGTTTCACTACTGAGTTCGGCATGGAATCAGGTGGGTCCAAAACGCTATTGTCACCAAGAAAATTCTTTTCAATTTTCTTATTTTTAATTATTAAGATTAAAGTCCTTCGACTGAATTTGAAGCCTGGTAATGTCCTACTTTCACA
>NZ_PJAV01000119.1:0-18045 GCF_002836695.1 Pseudoalteromonas sp. 78C3 | reverse complement strand
ATATCGATGGATCGCAAATATATTACTGCTGGAGTTATTTTTATAGTTTGCTTTTTAAGCTTATTTTTCCTGCCTGTTTTAGCTGTTTACACTAATAGTTTTATTCCTCGGCTCGTTAGTAATTATATGTTTTTTTGGCCTCAATTAAGTTTGCCATATGATAGTTTAGTGATACGAGAGGCTTATAAAAGCAATCTAGTATTTTCTCCTTTTATAGCAAATATATTAAATATCTTTCAGTGGCTTGTTTTAACTGTATTATTTAGCCTTGCCACATCAAATATGAGCAATAAAAAGTATCAAATTGGTTTGTCGTTTATCATCATTATGCTTTTTCCAATAATACTTAGTTTTTTGGTAAATTTATTGGGTTATACGATAGAGCTAGATGGGTTGTAAATATGCCTAACAAGCTGTTAAACAAGGACAAAAAACAGTTGGTTTTTGCTCCTTCGTCGCTTATTTTAACCAACTATTTTATTGCCTGTTAACAGGGCGTTATAACTACTCGCAAGTTTGGCAGTATTATCGATATCATGGAGAGATAAAATTAGTAAATTAATCACAAAAGAGCACAAGCTATTATTGGTTTTAGCGGTATCCATGCTTATTGCTATTTTTATTGTTAAATGGGCAAATGAAGATAGCCCTATTTATAGACCACTAATTCAAGACATGCGTTTGGTTGACTCTGTTAAAATCGCGGACGTATTAGACCAAGAACGTATTTATTACTACGCCGATGTTAAAAACCATATGCTTTACGTCAACCAAGGTCAATCAGAGCTAGCTCGTGTTTCACTTGCTAAAGTTGGTATTGTCATTGAATACCCTGAAATTACTACGCACACAGATCTGAATAAAGCTTACGATGAATTCATCAAACAAAAAAAGGTGGATGAGGAAACAGGAAAAATATGGCAAAGACCTTGGTTCTTTAAATTAGTTAAGTTGGTTATGGGAGCATTGGTTATTATTATTTTAATTCTTGCTGTAGTTCGTCCAGCGCTAGCATCAATAATTTATGATGAAGACGAAAAGTAGTTATAACAAGTCATTAAAGCAGGACAAAAAACAGTTGGTTTTTGCTCGTGCCTCGCTAATTTTAACCAACTATTTTTAGCCTCTTAATGAGGCGTTAGATACACAGGTGTTCAAATGAGATTTATTGTCCTTTTTACTATTTTGGTTATATCTGGTTGTACTACAGGTAATAAGCCTTGGGAAGAGTATACAAATGAGCTAATTGGTGGTAAAGCTCCTTTTCTAGATCCAACTCGATTTGGCGATGCTGGTGAGTTAATTAGAGCCGACTATGTAATATCAGGAGATGGTTTTACTCACATATCCAAAAACAACGAAGGGCAAATTCTACAGCACTGGTTTTATAGTGAAGTATTATCTACTGCACCAAGTGAAGAATGGGTTGGCAAATGTAAAATTTTTTATATTGTGAATCCTGACACAAATGTCATTATTAGCTGGGATTACGATGAAGGCTCCAATAAAGAAAGTTGTAGGGTTTACCACTAACAAAAGTGTACCTAACAAGAAAATTCAAGCGGACATTAGCAAGAGCGGCCAATGCCGCTTAATTTGGTGTTATGTGCTATCAACTAGGAGTTAATTTAAGCTATGGAACCTCATGTAGCCCCTTTAGTAGTGAAAGATATTATAACAATTGCTATATCTATATTGGCACTAACTATTTCATCGACAGTTTTGTATTTATCGCACATTCGTAAAAGCTCTAAAGCGATCCTTTGTCTTAATAGCAGGCTTTTTGATTGCTTAGGTAAAATAACAAAGCGACAACTTAGTTATACTCTAAGCAATACGGGCAACCAAGAGTTGTTTGTTAAAGATATTGAATTGTTAAATGGTCAGTCGCCATTAGGTCATTTGAAACACGATACGTCTTATCTAGTTATTCCTTCAGATATCATTGATCCATTCGTAATAAAACCAGGCGAAATAAAGGCTTTTATGGTATCGCATGACGTAAATTATGATTTACCGCCAGAATATGATGGTGAGTTGAATAAATATACAATTGTGAGTGTTGAAGTTATTTCTGCGAATGGAAAGCGATTTCAAATCGCTCATGACATATCAAATCTTGGCCCATCTGGGCCTGAATTAAAAGATAAGATATGGCGAGGCGTGTCACTAGGAAATAGCATCTAAGAATTAGCACATAACAAGAGCTTTAAACGGAACTAAAACAGTGGGTTAGGTTTCGCTTCGCTACACATTTTAACCCACTATTTTAGTCCGCTTAAGCTGGCGTTATATCGCTGTAAACATCGTCTGTCGCCCCACTGTCGTGTGAATTTCGTAACCGACAATCGATTAAAACATGGATAGTTTCCTCTCACATTGGTAAGGAGCCCAAATGATAGTCAAACGTCTTAGAGAAAAACGAAACTGGTCACAAGAACAACTTGCCACGTTAAGCGGCTTGAGTACTAGAACTATCCAACGAATAGAAAGTGGAAACAAGGCCAGCATAGAATCTCTTAAAGCCCTTGCCTCTGTGTTTGAAATTGACATTTCTAAACTTCAAGAGGAAATTATCGTGATAGACAAAACATCTAAAGAATGGAACAAAGAGCCAATATGGGTCAGGTTTTCGTTTTGGGGAGTAAAAGCAAGAAAGCAAATTATTATGTTAGAAATTATAACGGTGCTCATGGGCCTATTAACTTGGTTCATAAAACCCGACGTAATTGTGACGCCGGCATTTTTTCTTCTAGCTTACATCTTTTCTAACATGAAGCATTATATTGATACGAAGAAATATTGGTGAGTAGCGATATAACAACTCAATAAACTCACTCACTGCCTTCGCTGGGACGCATACACGCGGGGCGGCTTCGCCATTATGCCCCACGTGCCTGCGCCCGTTATTGAAAAGTTAGCTGCACAGTTTATTGCGGCATATTTCAATCTATAAGGATATTAAAATGAATAAAATGATCAAATTAAGTCTATTTACATTAGGCTCTCTTGTTTCAACAGTTTCTTTTGCTAACGAAATCTCTTCTGATTTTCTTAAAAAAGAAATTGAATTAGCTCTCACTCAATACTTAAAAGGCTCACCTGAAAGTGGGCTTTACGCACTTCAAGCCCTAGCAAGAATCCTAGAGTCAGATAGGTCTAGCTCCAAACTTGGGCCAAATAATTTGTCATTTACTTATTTAAGAATAGGTTTGTTACACGAACAGACAGGTAGCCAATCTAAGGCAAAAGCATATTTCAACAAAGCTTTAAGCTCTTATAAAGGTAAAAATATTGAAATTGCTCATTTAAAAGAAGCAGTTTCCAAACTAGACGAAAAGCGCAGCTAACAACACGCCCTGAGGTGGACAGCAAGCGCTAAAGCTCACTTTCCACCGCAAATTTTAACAGCGGTGATCCCTTACTTTTCAATGCAGTTAAGTAAGTTGATTCATCGTAGGGCGTATGTGTTTTCCAGCACCTAAATAGGATTCGTATCCACTTAAATGCCAAAATTTTTAACAAGAAAAATTTTTAACAAGACACCCATCCTAAATTTTGCACTTTTCGAATTTAGAGGCTAGCCTTTATTTAGTGTAAAAAACAAGCAGGGTGTCATATGGCTATCGCAAGAAAGCGTCAAGTAAGTTTGGTTGATACAAAATACTACCACTGTATTTCGCGTTGCGTTCGACGTGCATTTTTATGTGGGGAAGACCGTTTTACTGGTCAATCTTACGAGCATCGACGAGGGTGGGTTGAAGATAAGCTGCTTGAATTAGCCAGGGTGTTTTGTATTGATGTATGTGCTTACGCTGTAATGAGTAACCACACTCACTTAGTACTGTATGTTGATGATATTAAAGCAAATAGGCTTAGTGATAAAGCGATTGTTATTCGCTGGCATAAACTCTGTAAAGGCACATTGCTAACGCAAAAATATGTACAAGGTGAAAAGCTAAGTAAAGTTGAACTCATCTTTTTCAATCAAACGGTTAAACAATACCGAGAGCGCTTATCAAGTATCAGTTGGTTTATGCGGCTATTAAATGAAGACATTGCACGCAGAGCAAATAAAGAAGATAACTGCACAGGCCGCTTTTGGGAGGGGCGCTTTACGTCTCAAGCATTATTAGATGAAGCAGCACTTGCGGCCTGCATGGCCTATGTAGATTTAAACCCTATTAGAGCTAAAATGGCTAACACCCCAGAGGAGTTAGAGCATACCAGCATCAAACAGCGTTTAACGTATGCAAAAGAAGGCAAGCAACCAAAACAACTACTGCGCTTTGCAGGCATGCCACGTCAAATTATGCCAAAAGGACTCCCGTTCGAGCTTAAATCGTACCTTGAACTTGTTGAATTAACAGGACGTTGTATACGAGAAGATAAGCGAGGGTATATTGAGATTACACACTTGCCTTTACTAGAAAGGGTGAATATATCTCCAGAAAACTGGTTAAAGCTTACAACCCAATTTACGCGCGTATTTCATGGCGCAGTGGGCAGGCCAGCGTCACAAGAAGGTTATTGTGAAAACTTAAACCGAAAGCGGCGAGCGAATATCAGTAACTGCGAAAAGCTACTGGCATAAAACTTAAACTATTCAGTAATAAATCATAACTGCATCATGCAGCCATTTCTATGCGTGTAATTTAGGTTTAATAGGGTTAATGACTTATTTAATGGATAAAATAAAAGTCACTCAGCAAAAAAAGATTAATTCAGAATCTGAATGGCGAATTTAGTGGCACAGTTTTGTTTGTTATATTAGAGTGGATGTCTAGTTTACTGTTCAAGGTGTATTCGATCCAAGTGATAACATTGAGATCGTGTATCAAATTTTTTCTGATGGTCGTCGGAAAATAAAGAAACGTAGTTTTATATTCAAACAAGTCAAATCACTTGCTAATGCCAATATTGATTTATCCGATCACAGAGATATCTATTCAGAAGATTTAGATTACAAATGTGAATGTTGGAAACGAGTTACCATTTCAGGTATTACGGCTTCTGAATTAGATACTGTTCAACTATTTAAAGCTGCAATTAATACCGATTTTCCTAGCTTACAGCCTCAGTTTAATGGTGAGTGTTACCTCATAAATAGAACAAAGCAGCTTGTATTAAATCTTTATGATGATCGCGGTATGGATATAGTTTCGAATAACAAAGAATCGTTAAATGGTTTGTATAAAAGTCATAATATGTTGATTCTTGACTATGACCGAGAACATATTGATAAAGTGTTTTCGTGAATATAACAAGTCACTTAAAAGGACAAATAACAGTTGGTTTTTGCTCCTTCGTCGCTTATTTTAACCAACTATTATTTGCCTCTTAGTGAGGCGTTAAATTGCAAAAGGAGTTCGGGTGATATTCTCCCCAAAAGGATTTAATGAGTTAGCTGTGAAATATGCTCAGTTGAAAAAATCATTTATTATTTCAACTGTTGTTCTTATTGTTCTCTTCTTTATATTGGGCAATATGAGCCAGCAAACTCCATACCTATCATTTGCCGCTATGTTAGCTGCAATATTAGGGGCAGAGGCATTCTTCATTGCCGGCTTCCTGCAATACTTCGGAAAGCTCGACTCAAGTACCTCAATAAATTCGTTTTGGTATTCTGTAACTCTAGCTAAAGAGTGGCTGGAGGTTGTTATGTTTATTGTTTTACTTTTAATGCCTCTTGCAATGGCTGTTATGTTAGCTTACGGTGTGTAAATGCAACTTAACAAGCTAATAAATAAGGACAAAAAACAGTTGGCTGTTTTCGTTCCTCAACATTTTAGCCAACAATTTTTTGCCCATTATTAGGGCGTTAGTTTACAAAAAGGATTTTGGTAGTGTTTGAAAGTATTGCGATCTATTCAGGGTTAATTGCAACAATCTGGATCTTCATTGGTGTTTACGTAGCAAGTAGATTTTATGCTGGTTACAGCCATTCTAAACAATTTTGTAGTGAGTTAGGTGCAACAGGTAGCCCAACAGAAAAATTGTCACCCTTAATTAATAATTACCCTTTAGGCTTTCTCTTTTGCTTTTTCGGTTGGTATTTGGCGCAGCTTTCAAGCGTTTCAATCTTAGTGAATATTGCGGGTTGGTTGGTCATAGCTCATGGCATTGGTACATGGGTAGCTGGGTATTTCCCTATGGACGCAGATCCATTTACTAAGAATCCAACTTTTAATTGTAAGGTACATTCTTGGGCTGGTTTTATCATGTTACTTTCGCTAGTTGTAGCACCAATATTAGTAGCTATAAGTCCAACAACAGAAATTATCCCTCTATATTTCCGTATTTTTTCAGTTATTTCTGTTATCGCTGCGGTTTATTATCTATTCGCTATGGCTAAAGCCGTAAAAAATCAAAGTAATCCTGGCATTCATCAACGTATTTCATATGGCTTTCAGCTAATTTGGCTAAGTGTCTTTTCATTAGTGTTGGTGTAATTGTAAACTAACAAGGCAATCAAACGGAAAATTTACAGTTGGCTGTTTTTCGTTCCTCAAACATTTTAGCCAACTATAATTTTCCGCTTATTGCGGCGTTATGTGTAAATGATATTTTGGAGTCAATTTGCTTAAAGTAAATTCATCGATGTTTGTGCATTGATTAGCATTTAATTCTTTTTTGCTAGTTTCTTATATGTTTCTACAGAATATAATTTACGGAGAGCAAGCTTCATCAATTGAACTCAATATATTGGAAATAATTTTAATCTCAGTATGCCTTCCTTCCTTTTTTATCTTTTGGGCTTGGATGCTTTCTGACTTCTTTAGAAATAAAAACAAGTTCAAAAGCAGTATTATGGGGTTGGTCATTAATTATGGCAGGGCCTGTTGCAGTGTTTCCTTATTTTATTTTATATTGGCGTAAGCGAAGTAGATTACACATAACAAGCCACTCAAGCAGGACAAATAACAGTTGGCTTTGTTCGCTTCGCTCTCTATTATAGCCAACTATCATTTGCCTCTTAGTGTGTAGTGGCATAGTGATTTTGGCCACTATTTACATACAAACTTGTATAAAACCAAGTGGGGCTTTTTTATGCCTTAGTTTTATTAAAAATGCCCACTAATGTTAAACTACAAAAAACTTACTTACTTAATATAGCTATGGCATTTTACATTCCTTTATTACAACCTCACTTTAAGCACATTGAAGTTGGCGATACGCTTACATCACTTTGGAGTGGATGTGGCAGTATTGTGCAGTGCCAGCTTGATGATAAAGCCTGCGTTATTAAAGCTATTAAAATACCCAGTTATATACACCATCCTAAAATTAAACAAAGCGAATTTGCACTTAAAAGAAAGCAGCACTCGTATAGTGTTGAATACACATTTTATAAGCTTTATAGCCAACATTTACCAGTACATGCGCAAAGTATTGAATGTATAGGTGCAATTAATAAAGACGATGAATACGCGCTGGTGTTTAAAAACTTCACCAAACATGGGTTTGCTCAAGCAGGGCCACAACATGTTAAAGCTATAGTAAAGTGGCTTGCACACTTTCATGCGTTTAACTTAAGTAAACCCGCTGAAGGGTTATGGCAGCAAGGCAACTACTGGCATTTAAGCACGCGCCCAGATGAGTTTAATAAACTAAAAGATAACCTTGATAAAAAGTCCGATATTAAAAATGCTGCACATAAAATAGATGAGCAGCTACAAAGTTGTGCGTATAAAACGCTGATTCATGGCGATGCAAAACTTGCTAACTTTGCAGCAAATGAGCGCGATGAAATACTCGGTTATGATTTTCAGTATATAGGTGCAGGTTCTGGGATAATTGATGTAATGTATTTTATGACCAGTTGCTTAAGTGATGCACAATTACATGAGTGCGCTGATGAGTATCTTGCGTATTACTTTGATAATTTAAAGGCTGCTATGACAACTTATCATCCTACAGCACCAGCAGGTAAAATAGCTGACAATTGGCTCGCTTTATGGCCTGCTGCATGGGCTGACTTTTATCGATTTTTAGCTGGCTGGAGCCCCGAGCACCAAAAAATAAATAGTTATATGCAACAGCAAGTAAACAGCTGGTTAGCGAGTAACATTTAATAAACAGGTTTTGCTAATCTCTTGCATAAATATCAAGCAAAACAATGCATTTTGGCACGATGTATGAAAATCTCTTTAAAACTACAGGTCAAATGACCTTTTTTAATATAAAATACTGCAAATTCTTGTATCAGTAGGTTTATATCATGGCAATTCACGTTATTTCTCACCCTCTTGTTCAACATAAACTAGGCCTAATGCGAGCGCATGGTATTAGTACTAAAAGCTTTCGTGAATTATGTTCTGAAGTTGGAACCTTATTAACTTACGAAGCAACTAAAAACCTACAGTTAGAAGATAACGAAATTACAGGCTGGGATGGCAATAAATTAAAAGTAGAGCATATTAAAGGTAAAAAAATTACCGTAGTGCCTATTTTGCGTGCTGGTCTTGGCATGATGGATGGTGTTATGCAGTTATTACCAGCCGCTAAAGTGAGTGTTGTTGGTCTTGAACGTAACGAAGAAACACTAGAGCCAGTACCATATTTTGAAAAGCTAGTAGGTAATATTGATGAGCGCTTAAGCTTAGTTATTGACCCTATGCTTGCAACGGGTGGCTCAATGATTGCCACAATCGATATGCTTAAAAAAGCAGGCTGTAAAGAAATCAAAGTAATTGTACTAGTTGCAGCACCAGAAGGTGTGGAAAGAACACTTACAGCACATCCAGATGTAGAAATATTTACAGCCTCAGTGGATAGCCACTTAAACGAAAAGGGCTATATTATCCCTGGTTTAGGCGATGCGGGCGACAAAATATTCGGTACTGTTTAGGAGTCTTAAGTGCAAAATAATGACACCTTTTCAATAAAAACTATTTTAACGGGCGCGCAAATGCTGTTTGTAGCATTTGGTGCGCTGGTATTAGTGCCGCTTTTAACGGGCTTGGATCCTAATGTTGCGCTTTTTACCGCAGGCATTGGTACCTTGCTGTTTCAAGTAGTGACTAAAGGCCAAGTGCCTATATTTTTAGCTTCATCGTTTGCCTTTATTGCACCTATTATTGCCGCTGTGCAAATGTGGGGCGTGCCGGCCACTATGGGCGGCTTAATGGTGGCGGGTTTTGCTTATATGCTTTTAAGTTTATTAGTGAAATTTAAAGGCGTTGCAACGCTTCATAAAATTTTACCACCTGTGGTTGTAGGCCCAGTAATTATGGTTATTGGTTTAGCGCTTGCACCTGTTGCTGTAAATATGGCGATGGGTAAAAGTGGCGACGGCAGTATTCAAATTATTGATTACACCAGCGCTATTTATATTTCGTTGTTCTCGTTAGTGGTTACGCTTATTTTTGCAGTATGGGGAAAAGGCGTATTTAAGCTTATACCTATTCTGGCAGGGGTTGTAGCGGGTTATTGTTTATCGCTTGGTATGGGCGTTGTGCAATTTGACGCAGTGACTAACGCACAGTGGTTTGCTGTACCAAACTTTACTTGGCCTGAGTTTAAATGGCAGGCTATTTTGTTTATGGTACCTGTAGCAATAGCACCTGCAATTGAGCATATTGGCGATATGATGGCTATTAGCCAAGTAACCAATAAAGACTTTTTGAAAAAGCCTGGGCTTCACCGTACTTTGTTTGGTGACGGCCTTGCGACTTCTGCGGCATCATTATTTGGCGGCCCGCCTAACACAACTTACTCAGAGGTAACGGGAGCAGTTATGCTTACTAAAAACTTCAATCCTAAAGTAATGATGTGGACAGCCATTATCGCCATTATTTTAGCCTTTGTTGCTAAAATGGGATCTGGCTTACAGACTATACCTGTACCTGTAATGGGCGGAATTATGATCCTACTCTTTGGCTCTATTGCTGTAGTGGGTTTAAATACACTGGTTAAGTCGGGCGATGATTTAACCGCGCCGCGTAACTTAAGTATTGTTGCGCTTATTTTGGTGTGCGGTATTGGTGGTATGCATATTGGTGGTAGCCAATTTAGTTTAGAGGGCGTAAGCCTCTGCGCTATTTTAGGAATAGTACTTAACTTAGTATTACCAAAAGCAGAACCTGAAAAAGTTTAATTTTGCACATTAGCTAAATAGATTGCACCATAATAGCGCATTTTTAATGCGCTATTTTTTTAACTTGTTAATAAATATACAAAAATAATAATGGTCTAGTATCTGCATTTAACTTCCAGAACGCATTGTATGCAAAGGAGTTACTATGTCAGAGGCCAATATTGTGGATATAACCCCGTTTTTAGCAAAACACCAACTGCCTTTAAAGTATCAATATTTGAGTGAGCAATATTTTGTTCCACTCGCGCATGACATCCTCGAATCTAAAAAAACAAATACTCCTATTTTTGTTGCCATAAATGGATGTCAAGGCTCAGGAAAAACAACACTCGCTGATTTTTTAGTTACCTGGTTTTCTAAAAACACACCACTTAACAGTGTTGCATTGTCTATTGATGACTTTTATTTAGCAAAACAAGCACGTAGTGAACTTGCCAAAGACGTACATCCTCTTTTTACTACTCGCGGAGTACCGGGTACTCACGACGTAGCTTTAATGAATAGCACAATAACTAACTTACTGGCAGGAGAGGTAAATGTACCGCTTCCACGTTTTAATAAACACGAAGACGACTGCGTGCCAGCAAGTGATTGGCTAGCAAACGAAAAGCCAGTTGATATTGTTATTTTAGAAGGGTGGTGCGTAGGCAGTGAGCCACAACCGCTGTTTTCATTGAGTGAGCCGCTTAACGAGTTAGAGCAACAATTTGATAAAGAAGGCGTTTGGCGCCGCTGTGTAAATAGCTGTTTGGCAAACGAATATAAAGCCGTTTTTAACCTAATTGATTATACAGTTATGCTAAAAGCACCGAGTTTTAGTGATGTTTTTACATGGCGACAAGAGCAAGAACAAAAGCTAATAGCCAAAAAAGGTGAAGGCTCAGGCACCATGACTAACGAGCAATTGGTGTATTTTATTTCTCATTTTGAGCGCATTACGCGTGAGAACTTAAACACACTGAGCGCTAAAGCAAACGCTTTAATTGAACTTGATAGCAACCGCGATATTAGCGGTATGCACCTAACGAGTGATGACACCCTTCAACCTATTATTTTTACAGATTTGGACGGCACATTACTCGATCACGCCGATTACAATACAAATAATATCAGTGAGTTATTACAGCAGCTGCAAAATGCACATATTCCTGTGGTGTTTAATACCAGCAAAACTTTTTGCGAAGTTATAGAGCTTAAAAACGATTTAAACATTCAGCAGCCTTTTATTGTAGAAAACGGTGCTGCGGTATTTATTCCAGAAGATTATTTTGAACTTAAGCCTATAGGTTGCAAAAAAATAGGCGCGTATTGGTGCTACGCAATGGCAAAGCCGCTATCGAGTTTATTAAAGGACTTAAATACTTTAAAGGCAGATTATAAAGCACATTACAAATTGTTTAGTGACTTATCGAGTGAGCAAATATCAGAACTTACAGGTCTCGATGATGCGCAAGCAAGACGCGCACAAACCCGCGATTATTCAGACCCTCTTTATTGGTATGGCAATGACGAATTACTCACAGCTTTTGTAAACGATGTTGAAGCACTCGGCTACGATATAAAAATTGGTGGGCGCTTCATTCATATTGCCAAAAATACCGATAAAAGCGCTGCACAGCAGTGGTTAGTTAAACAGTTTACCCATCATTTCAGAAAGCCTCTCACGGTCATTGCATTGGGTGATAGCGATAACGATAAGCAAATGTTAGAGCATGCAAATATCGCCATTATTATCGCCAATCCGGCGAGTAAAAAGCCGGTTAAATTGTCGCACAATAAAGCACGATACTCTCAATCGCCAGCACCGCTGGGCTGGATTGAAGAAATAACATCGTTGCCGTGCATTAGCAGTATTTTAAGTATTTCTGAGGAGCAAACATCTCATGGCTGATTTTTATCAAAATGGCATTATTACAACATTACATAATATTGCCGACAGACCAATAGAAGATCTAGAAAAAGAGCTACTTACTTTTAGCAAGCAGCGCCCAATGGGATTAATACTTCCTTCGTTATTTAGTGAACTTGAAGGCCCTGCACTGCAAAATATAGTTAGCGAATTACGCGAAGTACCGTATTTATCGCAAATTACCATAGGTTTAGATAGAGCCGACGAAGCACAGTACCGCCATGCACTTGGTTTTTTTAAAGAGCTAAACCAAAACCATAAAGTATTATGGAACGACGGCCCACGCTTACAAGCACTTGATAAAGAATTACAAGAGCTCGGCGTTGCACCGCGTGAGCTGGGTAAAGGCCGTAACGTGTGGTACTGCATGGGCTATAAATTAGCAACAGCGGAAGTGGAATCTATCGCGCTGCATGATTGCGATATTTTAACCTACGACAGAAGCTTACTTGCTCGCTTAATTTACCCCGTTGCGCATCCGCGTTTTAACTATGAATTTTGTAAAGGGTTTTACCCGCGTACTGCGAATGGCAAAATTAATGGCCGTGTATCGCGCTTATTAGTAACGCCTTTGCTTCGCTCCTTTAAAACAATTTTAGGCAATACCGACTACCTTGAATATATGGACTCTTTTAGGTACCCACTTGCAGGTGAGTTTTCGTTTAGACGCGATGTTTTAAACGATATTCGCATTCCAAGTGACTGGGGCCTTGAAATAGGCGTACTGAGTGAAATGTATCGTAATTACTCCCATAACCGCTTATGCCAAGTAGATATTGCAGATAATTACGATCATAAGCACCAAGAACTTTCACTTGATGACCAAAGCGCAGGCTTGTCTAAAATGTCGATTGATATTACTAAGGCATTGTTTAGAAAGCTGGCAACACAAGGTGTTACTTTTACCAGCGAAACAATTCGTTCATTAAAAGCGACTTACTACCGTATCGGGCTAGATTTTATTGAAACCTATCACAACGATGCGCTTATGAACGGGTTAACGCTTGATGTACACCAAGAAGAAAAAGCAGTAGAAATGTTTGCACAAAATATTATGGAAGCAGGGCAACACTTTTTAGAAAACCCAATGGAAGCGCCATTTGTGCCAAGTTGGAACCGTGTTGTATCAGCAATGCCAGACGTACTTGAGCGCTTAAAAGAAGCCGTAGAGCTAGATAACGAAGAATATAGTTAACCTGCGTGCAGGTTAACTAGCCTATAAGTCTAAACAATAAATATTAGGGGCGCATGTGAGCACAGTTAGCGAATTATTTTTACAACGAGTAGAGCAACATCTTCATATTATTTATGAGGGGGTTGAGCTGCCTTTATCGGTTACTGAGCTAGCTCAGCAACTCATTAAAATTATATTAGGTAGCAATGCACTGCGCGACCCGACCCCCCATACAAACAGATGGGATGAACAAGATATAGTATTGATTGCTTATGGCGATTCTATTATTAAACACGATGATAGTGAATTTGCCGTATCGAGCCCAATGGAGGCACCGCTTAAAACACTACACAGGTTTATAAAAGAGCAATGTGATATGCAGTTAAATGCGCTGCATATATTGCCATTTTACCCGTACAGCTCAGATGAAGGCTTTGCCGTAATGAACTACGTGCAAGTGAATGAGTCGTTAGGTGATTGGGGAGATATTCAAAATATCGCTAAAGACGTAAAGCTAATGGCAGATTTAGTTATTAACCATTGCTCAAGCAGAAGTGTATGGTTTGAGAACTTTTTAAATGATTTACACCCGGGTAAAGACTACTTCAAAACGGCGAGCTTAACGGATGATTTAAGCCAAGTTGTACGCCCGCGAACCTCATCGTTATTAAATACTGTAACTACGCCAAGCGGCGAAAAACATGTGTGGTGTACGTTTAGTCACGATCAGGTTGATTTTGACTTTGGCAATCCTGATGTACTTAAAGAGTTTGTGGGAATAATTAGGCATTATTTAGACAATGGCGTGCGTTTGTTTAGGCTTGATGCGGTTGCATTTTTGTGGAAACAGCTTAATACAAGTTGCATTAACTTGCCGCAAACACATGAAGCAGTAAGGCTAATGCGAACACTTATTGAGCACGCAGAGCCCAGCGTAGTTATAATTACCGAAACCAATATTCCAAACCAAGAAAACCTATCGTACTTTGGTAACGCTAACGAAGCGCACAGTATTTATAACTTTGCATTGCCGCCATTGTTGCTTCATACATTACTTAGTGGTGATAGTACTGCAATAAAGCATTGGATGATGAGCATGCCGCCTGCGCAAAATGGGACGGCATACTTTAACTTTATAGCCTCGCACGATGGAATAGGGCTCAGACCAATTGAAGGTTTACTACAACCCAGCGAAGTGGCCTCACTAGTAAGTACAACCATGCAGTTTGGTGGTCGTGTATCTATGCGTACCAGTAGCGATGGCACACATACACCGTACGAGCTAAATATTGCTTTATTTGATGCAATGCAAGGTACGCACAATGGCCCCGATAAGTTTGGCCTTGAGCGATTTATGTGTGCTCACGCAATTATGTTTGCGCTTGAAGGTATCCCAGGGCTTTATATTCATAGTTTGTTGGGTACAACTAACGATTACGACCGATTTGAAAATTCACAGCATAACCGCGCTATTAACCGCCATCGTTGGCAAGAATCAAAGCTACTCGCGGCAATTGGTGAAAAGTACAGTCATCATCATAAAGTGTTTAACGGCATAAAAAGTTTATTGGCAGTACGCAAAAAGCAGAGTGCCTTTCACCCCAATGCTACACAGTTTACGCTGCATTTAGCAGGTGGATTGTTTGGTTTTTGGAGACAAAGCATTGACAGGCGCCAAAGTATATTTTGTGTTTATAACATTAGCGATAAACCACAAACGCTCACATTGGCCGACTTAAACTTAATTAACACCCAAAAGTGGTTTGATTTGGTGGCAGATAAAACGATTGAAGAAAGCCAATTAACGATAGAGCTAGAACCATACCAAAGCGTGTGGCTGAGTAATATTAAATAAGACCTATTAAAAAGGCTCGCACTGCGAGCCTTTGTTTTAACTAATAAATTATTTTATTAATTATAAGCTGTAGCTTAAGTTAATGTAGCCAAAGCGGCCAATGTTGTCATAACTTGCGCTGTTTTCACCTGTACCACGAGTACCGTACGGAAGCTTACGGTTAAATACGTTATCAACACCTACTTTAACGCCTAAACCGCTATTAAAGTTGTAACCTACAGTCATATCAGTAATAAAGTATTTACCGTAAGACATTTGATTACTTGGGTTAGGGTTGCTATCAAGTTCAAAATTTGTGTATAGCTCTACTTCACTCAAAAAGCGTGTTTCAACTGTTGAGAAAAAGTTATCCATAACATAGCTTACAGATAGGTTAGTTTGCCATTTAGCTTCACCTGCCGTGCCTGCGTATTCAATGTAGTTACTAGGGTCATCTTGGAACGGATAATCTTTACGTTCAATTAAGTAAGTACCAATTAAGCGTGTTTTAAAGCTACCTTCAAGCGCGTCAAAGTCGTAACCTAGTTCAAAATCTACCCCTGATGCCTTTTGACCGGCAACGTTTAGTACTGAGTTTTGAATTAAAGTAATTTCACCATTAGCATTACGTGTAATTAAGTTACAGTACTGATTGTTTATACCTGTTGCGCTATCTACACAGCGATCAAGAATGTCTTGCGCGTTAATTGTGTCAATTGCATCTTCAAGTTCAATTTCCCAGTAATCAATAGTAAGTAGCGCATTTTCTAAAAACTCTGGTTGGTAAACAATACCTACAGTTGTACTTGTTGACTCTTCACCTTTTACATCACGGTTGCCGCTTGTTAAACCATCTAATGACGCTGAATCGTAACCTGAGTTGAAATCACTCGCTACACCTAACGCGGCACAGTTTGCAGTGCGGGTTGCTCCGTTTGATAAATCACCAAGGTTGTCGGCGCGACACGGGTCGTCTACATTG
This sequence comes from Pseudoalteromonas sp. 78C3, assembly GCF_002836695.1. Classification (NCBI taxonomy): domain Bacteria; kingdom Pseudomonadati; phylum Pseudomonadota; class Gammaproteobacteria; order Alteromonadales; family Pseudoalteromonadaceae; genus Pseudoalteromonas; species Pseudoalteromonas sp. 78C3. The sequence continues at coordinate 2,047 of NZ_PJAV01000119.1, read as the reverse complement.
TAGAAAGTTTGGCTTGCTGCACCAAATACTTCACTAATGTTAGGTGCACGAAGTGCTGCAGATTGAGTTACACGTACACGTAGCTCATCATTTACAGTCCAATCAAGGCCAAGTTTCCAGCTTGTAGCATCACCAATAGTGCTGTAATCAGCATGACGTACTGCTGTATCAAACACTAAGTCTTGAATCAGCGGTAAGTCAGTTAAAATTGGCATAGACGCTTCAAAGAATACTTCGCGAACATTAAACGAGCCCTTATCTTCGCCCAGTGCGTTAAAGAAAGTACCTTCAGCGTTATCAGGCTCTTTAGTTTCGCTTTCTTCTTTACGGTACTCAGCACCAAATGCAACACCTACATAGCCCGCTGGTAATTCAAAAATAGCGCCATTAGCAAGTGAGCCAGAAATAACTGTTTGCTTAATAGTTGATGTGCCAACAGATACCGTATTAATGTAATCAATGGCTTGTTGAGATGGCGAACCAAACCCCATAATATTTACAGGAACACAGCCATCAGCTTGGGCTGCAGCACTACGACATACTACGTTACCATTTGTATCTTCAACGGCATCAAGTGCATTAAAGTAATTTGCTACAATCATGTTAGCGCCGTTTTCACGCTCTAGATCAGTTTGGCCGTATACTATTGAGGTATCTAATTCCCAATCTTCAAATACAGTGCCTTTTAAGCCGGTAACAAAGCGCGTTGTTTCACGCGTATTGTTTTCAATGCGGCGGCCAAGGTCGGTCATCATGCGGTTAACCATGATCGAATCAACACCTTGTTCTTCCATACGTGCTTTAATGGCTGGGTCTAGGTATGGGTTGTCGATTTTGATGCTGTTTTCATCGTCAAAGAAGAAAAATGCAGGTTGACCTATGCTTTCGCCTTGGCTGTTTACATATTTAGCATCAAAGTAAACGTTTAAGTCGTCGGTAACATCGTAGTTAACTTTAAAGTTTACGTTGTAACGCTCAAACTCAGGTTGAATTTCTTCAAATTGACCTAAGTTGAAAAAGTCACATTCTGCACATGAATACAAATCTACATTATTACCTATGTATAAATCACGGGCGCTGCTGTCAGGGTTAAAGCTATTGATAAACTTAGTTGAATCTTCGAGTGCGTAAACACCCGCGTTATTAATAGCGTAATAACCTGCATTTGGCGTTAAAATTTTATCAGGAAAGTCTAAGCTATTTGTATCTTCACCAGGTAGAACCTCTCTGCGTAAACTCGCAAACGAGGTGCTAGTCCAAGGGTGATCAAGCGCGTTTAATGAATCCTGGCCTGAGTACTCAATAGCAAAAGCTGCATTACCACGATCGTTATCAAAGTTAGAGCCGTATGAGAACGTCGCTTTTTCGTTGTTGTAGCTGCTTAAATCGGCAAAACCACGTGTAACGCTAAAGTCCATGCCTTCAATGTTGTCTTTTAATATAAAGTTAACAACACCTGTTACCGCATCAGCACCGTATACAGCAGATGCACCACCAGTAATTATCTCTACACGTTCAACCCATACACTTGGAATAGTGTTGGTATCTACAGATTGAGAACCTGCAGAGCTTGATACATGACGCTTGCCATTTACAAGTACCAAAGTACGATCTGTACCCATGTTACGTAAATCAAGAATATTTAAACCCGCAGTACCAATAAAACGGCCTGAGTTAGCCATAGAATATGTATTGCCAAGTGCAGGTAAGTTATTTAGCGCTTCACCAATGTTTACTGCGCCAGTGTTCATTAGCTGCTCGCCACTGATAACTGTAACCGGTGCAGGCGCAATCGCACCTTCACGTAAAATACGTGAACCCGTTACTTCAACACGTTCAATTTTTGTTGCTTGCTCATCTTGTGCAAGCACAGAATTACTTGCTGTTGCAGCAGCAGTCATTAATGCACATTTAATGCTAGTAGAAAGTAAATTATGACGTTTCATTTGATTCCCAGAGAACATTTTATAGTAATTAAATACAATGTAGTTTTATCCAAATACAGTTTGTATTTGGATAAAGCCCTATAACTTTTTTTATGAGGGCG
>NZ_PJAV01000118.1:0-18502 GCF_002836695.1 Pseudoalteromonas sp. 78C3 | reverse complement strand
AACTTTGGGAAACACAAAAAAGCAGCATTTAAGTAAACTTAAGTGCTGCCAAAGGGATGTTAAATAACGTTTGCTGTACTAATTGTGTTTAAAGCTAAATAACTGGTAACCTTTAAGCTCTGGCACTTGCATTACTAATTGCTCTTCTTGTTTTGCAATATCAGCAAAGTTTTCACATAAAGAGTTAGCTCTCTCTTCAAGTGCGCTTGCATGTAGCTCTACTTTTTTTTCTATTTGTGCACCCATATTTTCCATGCGTTGTTCAAAGGCATCCATATCGCCGCCTGAACCAAGTAACTCAGAACCTAAAGCCACTAAAATACTGCCCATTGATTGCATTACTGCTGATTCAACCGCTGTTTCTATCTGCTGCTCAAATTGTTGTTCAAAGTTTTCGCCAAATTGATTAAAACTTTGTTGGCCCATTACAAATGTACCTTGCTGGTAAAATGTGTTTTCTACCTCAATTTTAATGTCGTCCATAAGCTCAGACATATTATCAAGACCGTCAATATTAAATGCATTGCCTACTTCTTCTAATGCCACACCGGCAATTTTAACACCCTCTAACGCTATGTTAGCTACTTCAGGTAATTGAGTGCGTAAGCTGTCAGAGTACTTATTCAGTGCTTCGCGTTGTGAGCTATTAAGCGCTACAAGCTCGCCATTTACGGTTAAGTCACCATGGGCATTAAATTGCATAGTTTTATTATTGGCAGTAAAAATTTCTAATTCGTTTGGTTTAATACGTACATCGTTTTTAAATTCGACGTTACATTCATCGTTACTAAATGAAATTGTAGAATCGTTGTCGTTATGAGCCATAGCGGCTGGCGTACAAATTAATGCGCTAACTAATAGTAATTTTTTCATGTTTGTTCTCTACTTTTTGTTGATGACGATTAATTAATAACAAGTTTGATGCCAGTTTTATTTTTTCATAAAAAACAATTGATTAAGTGTTTTTCTCTATTTTCTAGCAAGTCAAAATAATTAATAAATAGCTATTTTTTAGTCAAATTGGCTAACTAATAAAAATTAATAAATTTTATTTATCGATACGATAAAAAACTCTCACTTTCCTCAATTCAAATTTAGCGCTATTTATTCACATTACTGACATGAAGACTATTTACAGTAGTCGCGTGGCTTTATTTTGATGTTAATTTGCAGAGCACTTTGGCATTAAACATTTTTAATTTTACCGGCTATTGCGATAATAAAATCCTTGGTTGGTCTCAAACACTTTATGGAGTGGGTTGTGGGTAAGACATTTAGTTACGATGCGCTAGATGACGATTTTGTTGAAGACGAGTACGAAATGCTCGGACGTAATCAACACGATAAGAACAAGCAAAAGGTTAAAAAGAAGTTGGAAGACTACCTTGAGCAAAAACGCTTGCGTAAAAATCTAGGCGAAGACGATTTAAGCGATTACACCGATTAAATTTCACTAGTATAAATAAAATACCAATTAATATTGAGAGTTTAAATGTGCAGTTATGCGTATGTTTAAGTTTCAATAGTATTGGCAATAAAGAGGCCTTGCGCCTCTTTATTACTTTTTAAAGCGTACTTTTAGCCTGTGCTAATGCTTTTTGAATTGTAAGTTCTAGCTTTTCGGGCTTAGTAAAAGGTGCATAACGTTTAATTGGCGTACCATCTGCAGCAATTAAAAACTTAGTAAAATTCCACTTTATTTTACGTGTTAAAAAACCAGGTAAAGCCGATTTCAAGTGACGAAATACAGGATGTGCATGCTCACCGTTTACATCTACTTTGGCCGCCATTAAAAAACTCACACCAAAATTAATTAAGCACCCTTGCTCTATTTGTGTAGCGTCTCCGGGTTCTTGCTGACCAAATTGATTGCACGGAAATCCCAGAATAACTAAACCTTGGCTGGCATACTTATTGTGCAAAGCTTGCAGTGACTCGTACTGGTAGGTAAATCCACATTTACTTGCGGTATTAACAATAAGCACAACCTTCCCTTCAAAATCATTAAAGTTGATAGGTTGACCCTGCAAGCTTGTTGCGCTTAATTGATGGAATTTGTGCATATTGGCGTCTTTTTATTGTTGTTAGCCGTATTTTAACCTGAGTACAATATTTCATAAAGTATAAAGATCGCACTAATTTAAAATTAGAAATAGCCCCATACCGGCAAGCGTAGTGTAATAAATATTATGTGTTTTGTAGGCAACAATAATGGCGACTATTGCTGCGCTTAAATAAGGATTTTGCCAGTTTAAGTTAATGCCATCTTCATTCAAAAGCACGATAGGCACCCAAATTGCTGTAAGCACTGCCGGTGCACTAAAGCTTAAAAATTGCTGCATTTTAGGGCCTACTTTAAACGGCAAAGCACGGTGTAAAAACAAATAACGCGTAAAAAATGTAATGCACGCCATGAGTAAAATAGTCGTCATCATGGCGTTACTTCCTTTTTAGTGGTTAGTCTTGCAGTGCTGTAACCTGCGGCCATTGCCAGCAGCGCTGAGCAAACAAGCCATAACTCAAATCCTGTGCTTTTTAAAAGCGTTGCGGTAATGCCTGCTACAATTACCGTAACGAGTGAGGCCAAATTTTTAATGCCCGGAATAACCAAAGCTATAAACGTGGCAGCAATGGCAAAGTCGAGCCCTAAATTAGTTAAATCGGGCAGCATTGTGCCTGCTACAATGCCAATTAACGTCCAAATATTCCATGCAATATAAAAGCTAAAACCAGCGCTCAATGCGTATATTAAACGTGTTTTTGTTCTGTATGCTTTTCTATGGTGAGAAAATGCAAATAGCTCATCGGTTAATACAAAACTTACTGGTAAGCGCCAACGCATAGGTTGGTCAATTACCTTATGACGCACAGCTAAACCGTATAAAAAGTGCCGAGAGCTAATAATAAATGTTGTGAATAAAATTGTGAGCAATGGTGTGTTGCCCGCTATAAGTTCAATTGCAACAAGCTGTGCAGAGCCTGCAAAGACTAATAACGACATTGCTTGGGTTTCTAGTGCACTAAAGCCATTTTGAATCGCTAAAGAACCACATAAAATGCCCCAAGGAACAACAGCTAAACACAGTGGTAGCATATCTAAAAAGCCTTTTAAAATAGCTTTTTTAACTGGTTGCATGATATTTACTCGCACGGCTTGTAGAATGGCTCATAAGGATACCTTAATATTATGATGTTAAAGTAGTTAACGAATTAGATAATACTGTTTTTTTAAGGATAGGCGCAATGACGACGTTAAAAGTGTGGGATGGGTTTATTAGATGCTTTCATTGGTTTTTGGTTGTAAGTATTGCGGTGCTTTATTTTAGTATTGAAGAGGGCATGATTGAGCTTCATTTTGTTGCTGGGTTCTTTACTTTAGCACTTATCGTAACGCGTTTAATATGGGGCATTATCGGAAGTAAAACCGCGAGATTAAGTGGGTTGCTGCACTCTCCTCGTGCTATTTTAAAGGCACTAAAGACACCAAGCGACTCGCTAGGTCATTCAGCACCTGGCAGTTGTATGGTAATGGTATTTTTTATAATTATAATTACGCAGCTTATTACCGGGTTAATGAGTAGTGATGGCATTTTAACTGACGGCCCGCTTGCTCAATATGTGTCTAGCGATACGATTGATTTTGCAAATTGGCTACATGAGCTGAATTTTGACATTTTACTTTATGCTATTGGTTTACATGTATTAGCTATTATTGTTTATAGAATAAAAGGTAAGCCGCTAGTTAAAGCGATGATCACAGGCTCAAAAGAGTTAAAAGCAGATGACTCTGAGGCTAAAATAACAAAAGCGTCTTGGCCTGCGTGGCTAATATTTATATCTTTATTGGTGTTGCTGATATTTACGTGGGCGAAAGAACCTTTAACTTATTTATTTAGTTAAAAACACATTAAACCAACCTTAAAGGGTTGGTTTTTATTTTTTGTTGCATTCTTTTGTTTGATTTTTATGCGGGGCCTAATTATAATCGCCGCATTGCTGGCAAACTAATCGAAAGATTAGGGCGCAAAGTTTCCGGTCTAAGGCTTTTTATAAAGCTATGGTAGCGGGACTACTGCATAACGTGTTGTTATGTATCACTTGCCCTCAGTGTATTTTTTGTGTATCCATAGTGTATGGATAAGATTTTGTAACTCTTAAGGTGTTGCCGTGTTTATGCATACGTCGTTGGCCTGTGGAAAGTGGTCAACAATAGGTTGCTTAAATCATCATACCCAATTGTTTATTGGCGATGTGGTGAGTGTAACCTTTTATGACATGCAAGGAGAGCTAGTTAGTTTATCATTTGATTACAAAATCACCTCGCTTGAACAAGGTGAGCCTCACGCATGGCCACGTTTAATTGCCGAGCATATTAACGTGCATGTACCTCTTGTTAGCGCAGGTAAAATGACCGAACAAGGTTTAATTGTTGCCTATAGAAACAATGAAATTTTTGCTTTGCAAAGCAGTGGTATATGTAAAGCGCATGTCGATTTTCATTGTATTGCAAAATGCGATGAGCGTGTTGTTAATAACCTTGATACTTATGATTACGTGTACCCTGAAAATTGTGAAAACTATAATGCGGGTACAAAGGTATTGCAGCCAAAAACAGGGCATGTTTATCAATGTAGGCCTTGGCCATTTAATGAGTTTTGCCGCGCGAGTGACGATAAAAAGTTTATGTTCGAGCCCGGTATTGGACAAAGTTGGGCTATGGCTTGGCAGCAAATATAAGGCTTAAGTGAATTATCTTCCCAAAGGTATAGCGGTTTTAGTAATGAAGCGTTTACCGTTTTAGCCCACCCAACTATTGGATGGGCTTTTTTATTTTTATGATAAACTGCAAATCACATTATTTTTTTAATTGGTTTTGTTGTGTCTCGTCCTGACTACTCTTTAAGTTTATTACCTAATTTCCCGATTGCTAAACAGCAAGCCCATACATTAAGTACTCATAATAAAATACGCACTGATAATTACTATTGGATGCGTGATGACGATCGTCAGGATGAGCAAGTACTTGCACATTTACATGCTGAAAATGCATATTGTGATGAACAGTTAGCTGCAATGAAGCCACTCCAAAATACACTTTTTGAAGAGTTAAAAGCACGCATTGTAAAAGACGATAACTCGGTACCCGTTAAAGACGGGAAATACTGGTATCACTCAGAAGTTCGTGGTGATGATGAGTACTCTCGCCATTATAGAAGCACGAGCATAAAGGCTAATAATAAAGAGCTTTTACTCGATGTGAATATATTAGCTGAGGGATTTGAGTTTTTTGAGCTAGGAGAAGTCGCACTAAGCCCATGCGAGCAGCTTATGGCTTACTCTGAAGATACTGAAGGTCGTCGTATTTATAATGTTCGCTTTAAAAGCTTAACGACCGGTGAAATGCTACCTGATGTACTTGAAAATACAGAAGGGCAGGTTGTTTGGGCTAACGACAATAAAACTGTTTTTTATGTAAAAAAAGATTTAAAAACGCTACTAGGATACCAAGTATTTAGGCATGAGCTTGGCAGCGAGCAAAGCCAAGATGTAATGGTTTACGAAGAGCAAGACAGCAGCTTTTTTATGGGGCTTGGTAAAAGCCGCGACGAAGGCCTAATTATTATTGATTTAGCATCGACAGAGACCAACGATACATGGGTGCTTGATGCTAATAAGCCCACTGATGAATTTAAAGCATTAATGCCGCGTGAAGATGGCCACGAGTTTGACGTAGATAAGCTAGGTGACACATTTTATATTGTGACTAACTGGCAAGCTAAAAACTTTAGATTAATGACGGCAACAAACGAAACGATTGCTGATAAAACACAATGGTTTGAGCATACAGCTCACAGAGAAAATGTACTGCTTGAAGGTGTTGAGTTATTTAATGACTTTTTGGTATTGAGTGAACGCGAGCAAGGGCAAGCTCGATTCGTAGTTGTTAATAGGTTAGGGGATCGTATGGCACTTGAGTTTGCCGATCCTTGTTATTATGCTGCAATAGCAATGAACCCAGAGCCAGACACTCGCACTGCGCGTATTTATTACTCAAGTTTAACAACACCAGGCTCTTTATATGATGTTGATTTAGCAACTGGCGAAAAAACACTACTTAAACAGCAAAAAGTACTCGGTAGTTTTAATGCCGATGACTATCAGTCGGAGCGATTAATGGTAACTGCTCGCGACGGAGTTAAAGTACCTGTATCTGTTGTTTATCGAAAAGACAGCTTTAAAAAAGATGGCACAAATCCGTTATTTCAATACGGCTATGGCGCCTATGGCTATACGATTGATCCTAGTTTTTCTAGTTCGTCACTGAGCTTGCTCGATCGTGGCTTTGTTTATGTTATTGCGCATGTTCGAGGCTCTGAAATGCTAGGTCGCGAATGGTATGAGCAAGGTAAAAAAGAGCATAAAAAAAATAGCTTTAGTGACTTTATTGATGTGACAAAAGCGCTTGTTGATCAAGGTTATTGTGATAGCAATAAGGTGTTTGCCTCAGGCGGCAGTGCCGGTGGCCTATTAATGGGGGCGGTTGTAAACCAGGCACCAGAGTTATATTGCGGTGTTGGCTGTCATGTACCATTTTTAGACGTATTAACCACAATGCTTGATGAAAGTATTCCACTCACAACAAATGAATACGATGAATGGGGTAATCCAAATGAGCCTCAATTTTATGATGTGATAGAAGCTTACTCGCCTTATGACAATATTAGCGCACAAAACTACCCGAATATACTCGTTACTACCGGTCTTCATGACTCACAAGTACAGTATTGGGAGCCTATGAAGTGGGTTGCAAAAATGCGTGAACTTAAAACAGACAGTAATATTTTAGTATTTAAAACCGATATGGATGCAGGTCATGGCGGTGCATCAGGTCGTTTTAAAAGCTTAGAAGAAAAAGCCCTCGAAATGGCCTTTTTTATTGCGCTGTTAAATTAACTGCAAAATCGGAAAATTGTATTACTCTATATATAGAAGTTGATATATATAAGGTAATTTATGTTTGGAGCACATGGCGAATTTCAGATTTGTTCACAGCCCCCTCATATGTATTTAAAATTGAAGGGGAGCTTTAACAATGAAGGTATAACATCATTAACTAATGGTGTTATTCAAGAATTGAGCACTCACCCTGAAAATACGATTAAGTTTGTGATTGTTAACTTAAAAGAGTTTGAACTGTTAACTTTAGATAGTCTTGATTCGTTAGAGGCCTATTTTGCGGGTGTAAAAGAACGTGGCTATCAACGAGTTGACTATATAAACATTAATATCACAGCTAAAAACATGTTTGAAAAAGTATGGAAAAATAGCGATGTAGAAGTTAATTTTTATAAAGATACTGAAAGCTATTTATTAGTGCATCCAAGTGATAGTTATATAAAACAGAACTGGTAATTAATATGAGTATTATAAACCGCTACTGAAGAGGGCTTATAATACTCTCTAAACACCCTTTATAGCGCCTTGAAAGGTTTAAGCACATATCGTTTTTAAGTCTGACTTTATAATCGCCACTGTCAGTAGGCATCAGTTCGCAGATAGCTTGTTTTCTTACCAGCGTTGAGCGATGAATACGAATAAACCCTTCTGGCTCTAGCTGCTGTTCAATATTTTTCATGGTTTCGCGGTGTAATACCGGTGTACTACCTTGGGTAAAATGCAGCTCTACATAATTGCCCGCACCATTAATCCAAATAATATCTTTTATATCAATTAGCCTTACCTTACCTACATCTTTAACTACGATATGTGATGATGTTTTTTCGGTTTGTGTGCTTTGTTGATATTGACGTTCGGCCGCGCTTGCAATCGGGCAAAGGTGAACTAGTTTATCAAAGCATTTATCAATACGTGGTGCAGTTGAATCTACAATTAAAAAATCAACAGCGCCAACTTCAAAAGCAAAACTCGCAAAATGACCCGAATCAGCAATAATGACTAACTTAAGCTTTTTAGCTAGCTCTGTTAAATGCACTATTTGCATAGGGTCAGCCAGATTAGTTAGTTCGTAAAACAGCACGTTGTATTGATCTGTATCTATCTGATCTAATCTGTTTGCCTGAATAAAAGATTGAGATTCAAAGTGTCGGTGCTCTTGCACGCGCTTTGTTAAAAATGTTGCAAACTTAGTGTTACTAACAAAAGTTAATGCATGAAAAGAAGCGACCATTATTTTATATCTCTTGCTGTATATAATAATAAAGACCGTGCTTAGCGGAAAAACTGTTATGAAAAGTACAATATATTTATAAAATAATTGTGACGTACTAATTCGTCCCATCAAACTAGCTATTCATACCAAAGATTACGCCTAATAAATAACGTACGTAGAGTGTTTAAATAAATCCCCTTACTGTAATCCGCGAAGTAACTATTTAGTTACAAAAATAACAATTCAGGGGAATTATATGACATTAACTAACAAAGGTAGCGCACGATTATTTAAAAAATCGTCGTTAACAGTTGCGCTAAGCAGCGCGATACTTGCAAGCATTTCATTTCAAGGTGTGGCTGCAGAAGATGACGAAATTACTAAAATAGAACGTGTACAAGTTACAGGTTCTCGTATTCGTTCAGCTGAGGCGATGTCATCAGCGCCTATTCAAGTTGTAGATAGCGCAGCAATCGACGCATCTGGTTCATTAAATATTCAAGATTTACTGCTAGATAATCCAGCATTTGGTTCACCGGCAATCAGTCGTACTAATTCAAACTTTAGTACAGCTAGTGCAGGTGTTGCGACTGTAGATTTACGTAATTTAGGTTCTAACCGTACATTGGTATTAGTTAATGGTCGTCGTTATGTATCAGGTGTACCAGGTAGCTCTGCTGTCGATTTAAACACTATTCCGAGCCAATTTATTGAACGTGTTGAAATTATGACAGGTGGTGCTTCATCTGTGTACGGCTCTGACGCTGTTGCTGGTGTAGTTAACTTTGTTTTAAAAGATGACTTTGAAGGCGTTGAGTTTGATGGTCAGTACGGTGAATCGAGTGAAGGTGATGATGAGTCACGCCAATTTAACTTTACCTCAGGCTTATCAAGCTCAGATGGTAAAGGACACGCAATGTTTCACCTTGGTTACTCTGATCAAGGCGCTGTTTTCTCACGTGACCGTGATCGCTCAGCGGTAGACCAATTTTCAGGTATTTTCTTCGAAGATGATCCAGTAGCAAATCCAGGTTCTGTATTTGATGCAGTAAGCCCGTTTTTATCTTCATTTCCACCACAAGGTCGTTTTAGCGCTGGGGATGAAACATTTACGTTTAATGATGCAAACAACCTACAAAACTCATTTAGTACTAATGGCGGCGATGGCGTAGCTGCAAATGGTTTTAACCGAAGCGGTGTACGTACAATAGCAATACCTACAGAACGTTACTTATTTGCCTCAAATGGTAGCTACGAGTTAAGCGACAAGCATAGCTTTTTCTATGAAGGCACTTACGCTGCAACAACAACCGTTTCTGAATTAGAGCCATTTCCTTTTGCCTCTGACGACATTTATGCAAATGGCCAGGTACCAATTGAATTTAATGTAAATGGTGAGCTTTTACGTAACGCGTTTGTTCCCGACGATATATATAACGCAGCAACCGATACCGACGGTGATGGCGCACGAGATATCTTCTTTGCAAAACGTTTAAGTGATATCGGTAATCGTGGAGCACGAGCAGAGCGTGATACATTCCGTTTAGCACTTGGTTTTCAAGGTGAAATAGCCGATGGTTGGTTTTACGATACTTACTATGTATACGGTAAAACAAAAGAGCAACAAGTTTCAGGCGGTCTAGTTAATGTACAAAGCTTCCGTCAAGGTTTAGAAGCTGTGATCGATAGCCAAGATTTAGATGGTGATGGTATTACTGATGAGGCTATCTGTATCGATGCGACAGCACGTGGCTTTAATTGTGCACCAGTAGACATTTATGGTTTTAATTCGTTATCGCAAGGTGCTATTGATTTTGTAAGTGCACCTAGTTCGCTTTCAACGTCGGTTGAGCAAGAAATCATTGGTGGTAATATTTCAGGTGATTTATTTGATTTACCAGCAGGTACGGTAGGTATTGCAGCTGGTTTTGAATACCGCGAAGAATTTTCACGTAGTGAATTTGATGCACTACAGCAAGCAGGTCTTAATGCGGGTAATGCAATCCCAGCAACAGAAGGCTCGTTTGATGTAACTGAGTATTATGTAGAAGCAAATATCCCAGTGCTTGATTCTGTAACGATGAATGCAGCAGTTCGTTTATCTGATTATTCAACTGTAGGTAGCACTGAAAGTTGGAATGTAGGTGTTGATTGGGAAGTAATGGATAGCTTACGTTTACGTGCTACTCGTGCTCGTTCAACACGGGCTCCAAATATCGATGAACTATTTTCTCCGCCTTCACAAACTTTCCCAAGTGGTTTAAACGATCCATGTTTAGGTGTTACTAATAGTGGCGGTGGTGCTGCTGGCGATGCTTGTAGAACAGATGGTGGTGTTACAACTAATATCGCTTCAAATGGTGAGTTCACGCTTAACCAGTCTGACTTACAAGGCATTAGTGGCTTTAACCGTGGTAACCAAGATTTAAAAGAAGAAGTTGGTGACTCTGTAACAGTAGGTTTAGTATTTACACCAGAAAACCTAATATCAGGACTAGATATTACGCTTGATTACTTTGATATCGAAATTACAGATGCAATCGTATCAACACCTCGTCAGTTTATTCTTGACCAATGTTATGGCGGCGGCGATACAAGCTTTTGTGACTTTGTAACTCGTCGTAGTGCGCCATCAGGTAATAATAGTGCTGGTTCACTAGAATTTATCGACAGTGGTGTATCTAACAGTGGTGGTTTAGGTACAGAAGGTGTTGATTTAACACTAACGTACTCTGCTGATATTGGTCCTGGTGCGTTTAGAACTCGTCTTGCTTATACTTACCTAATCGATGGTTATAGCATTCCACTTCCAGGCGCTGATAAAGATGAGTTTGCTGGAGAAATTGGTGCATCAGAGCATAAAGCTAACTGGAACTTTGGTTATAAACTTAACGACTTTGATTTTAACTGGAGCTTAACTTACATTGGCGCTGCAGACTTTGATGATCAATTCTTAAGTGGTTTTGGTATTGCTCCAGGTGGAGTAGGGATTGGTTCAGTAACGTATCATGATGTTCAAGCAAGTTACCATATCAGCGATTCAACAGAGCTTTACGCTGGTGCAAGTAACTTATTTGATAAAGAGCCACCACGCATTTTATCGGGTGTGAGCGGTTCAAGTACTGGTACTGAAACTGATGCTGGTACGTACGACCCAATTGGTCAATCATTCTACATAGGTTTTAGAAGTAAATTCTAACCAACAATAACGACACTAATATAGTTACTTAATTAGTTACGTTCACAAAGCCTCAGTATCGCTGGGGCTTTTTTATTGGAAAAAATAATAAGAGCAGTAATGCTTATACATTGTTTATCCCAATATATAAGCATTATATCCACTTAAACCAAAAACAACGCCACTGGTAACAGGGGCGTTGTTTAGTATTGGGGGGAGACTAATATAGTAACCGAATCGCTTGATTATTTAACGATTTATCCCTATTTGTGGCCCTCTTCATTGAGGGCTTTTTTTTGCTGGTTTAGTCTAAGTAAGCCTTTAGCATCCAAACCAATTTTTCTTGCTCTGAGATGTAATCGCTCATTAGTGAGGCTGTACCTTCATCGTCTGCATCACCAGCTTGGCTTAAAATATCACGCTGCATGTGAATTAATGTGCTGTAACCAGCAAGTAGGTTTTCTACGGCTGTAACGCCATCACTAATACCTTTAGCTTCTTTAATTTTACTTACTTCAAGGTAATCAGAAAATGCATGTAGAGGTGCGCCATCTAACGTTAAAATACGTTCTGCAACTTCATCTACTTTTAGAAGTAGTAAGTTATAAATTTCTTCAAACTTAACGTGTAGTTCAAAAAAGTTACGGCCTTTAATATTCCAGTGAAAGCCACGCGCGTTCATGTATTGAATCTGGTAGCTACTCAATAATGTATTGAGTGACTTTATGATGTCTTCGCTTTTTGCGCTGTTTAGACCAATTGCGTTTACATGTGACATAACTTGCTCCTGAATAACCGTTTGTTTGTGAACTTGTGATAAGTATTACTAATTTCGATAAATTAGTAAAATCGTTTAAATGTATCTAGTTAATAGTTTTAACCTATTAGCTGTTTTTGATACCTATATTCACTTTAGACTATTAATAGAAGTGGGTCTGATTAATAAAAATACTACCCCTCAAAAGTAAATAAACCTCAAAAGTATATAAATCATGATCTAAAACAAACTTTATTCAAGGTAATAACTTAGCTATTTTTTTATTGATGCAGGTCAAAAATCATCCACCCTAACGGCGCATAATAATGTTGTCGAAATAATTAGGAGAGATAACATGCATGCAAAAACAGCGAAACAAAATAAAGCAGAGTTAATAGTGGTAGGAATTGCAGTCATCGCATTTGTACTTGGGTTAGTAGCGCACTTAGCGGGTGCAAGCTTTGCGAACTCAGATTTTTTTGGCTACATTGCGGCGCCGATTCCGCTTATATTGGCAGTGGTATTTTTAATTAGTTATAAAATAGCAGCCAATGCTGAAGATTAATCTTTCTCGTTTAAGCACTTTAAAATGTAATCGAGTACTTGGCGCGAGTAAATCATACTGGTATGGCTTAAATGAAATACTTTATGTTCGGCCATACCTTTAAGTTTGGTTTCATCTAGTAATACAGTGCCATCTGACTGGCTACCTTTGACTATTAAGGGCATAAGCCCAATAGGTAAATCGCCCGCAATACTGTAAAGCTTAGCTTTAAAAGGCCAATTACCATTTTTAGTGAGTAAAAATTCAACACTATTTTTTAAAAATGATTCAAACCCTTTTTGCTTCATTTTTTGCGCTATATGGCTGCCTTTATGTGGAGTACCCAGTGTAATTACCTTCGTAACATTCTGGCTAGCAGGGGAGTTTGCCTCTAGGTAAGCACGTGCAATAAGCCCTCCCATTGAGTGGCATACAAGCGCTGCAGGTTCGTTAGAAATACACTCATCAATTTGTGCAAATATGGTGTCGCGGTGAGGGTCGAGCGTATTATAGGTAATGTTTAATACCGTCATCCCCGATTCTTCAAGTCGTGAACAAAGTGGGCGCATAACAAAGCCAGACATATACAAGCCATGTAAAACAATAACGTGTTTAACTTTCATATGCTCCCTAATACCAATTTTATTAAAAACATGATCATTCTAGCGCATTAAATAACCCGCTACCTGCGTTAAAAATTATTTATATAGAACAACTATATGTCATAATTTTCGCCTTGTTATCGACTTATTTCCTTGTCGCTATAATAGATAACTAATTTAATGCAATTGGTATAACCTATCTTAGTTACATCAATTGCTGTGGTTTTATTTCAATATTGGTTGTATCGGTATTTACCCATACTTCACCATCTTGAATGGTAATGGCGAGCTTAATTCCACGATCAACCAAAGCAGCAAGTGCTTGTGTTGCTGCATATTCAAGGCTAAAAATACTTAGATTTTTAAATTCATACAATTTAGGTTGGTGTTTTTGCCACCAAATTGCTTGATTGTTTTCACCGTAAGTATATAGCACCACTTTTTTAGATTTATTACAGGCTTTTTTAAGGCGTTTTTCATCTGGTAAGCCAAGCTCAACCCATAGTTCTATTTCTTCACTATAGCTTACATGCCAAAGTTCAGGCTCATCATCAGCGCTTAATCCTTTAGTAAATTCTAAACCATCACAGCTATTTAGCGCAAAAGCGAGTAAGCGAATCATCAACCGCTGATCGGTTTCTGATGGGTGTTGAGCCAAGGTTAAATTAAAATCTTGATAAACGTGGCGGTCCATATCGCTAAGCGATAACTGCACTTTCATAATGGTGGATTTAAGAGCCATAATAACTAATCTGAAAAAATTTGCGTCAGTATAGCGCAATTAAATGAATTGCCAGTTAAAATAGCGGTTAATTATACGTTAGGAGTTAAAAATGGCTATCCAGTGGTTCCCTGGGCGCTTGCATTAACCTCCATCAGTATACGCAGAAAGAATTTTGTATAAATAAAATCAGTGGTTTGTCGTTATTTCATTCCGCCACATTCCGCATGATGATTACTAAATCCGAACCATTCAGTACCCCACTCAGTACCCCCAGCTTTAAAAATACTATATACTCATGTGATTAACTGAATATATAGGTTATGCGAAATATGCGTTTAACTGATCGTAAGATAAAATCAATTATAGCCACAGGCAAAGAACAAACCTTTTCAGATGGTAATTGCTTAGTGTTGCGCGTTAGGGCGAATGGGACTAAATCTTGGCGGTTTAAATATACAGTTAATAAAAAAGTTACCAAAATTTCTTTAGGTGCTTATCCTGCTGTTACTCTAGCTGAAGCCAGAAGTGTGGCAGTAAACTATATGCAGCTTTTAGCTAAAGGCACTGACCCTAAAGAATACGAAAGTGCGAAAAAGCTTGAAGCAAGTAGGAAGCTAGCTAATACATTTTATGCTGCCGCAGAGCTTTGGTTTGAACGCAAACAGCCTACTGTGACGCCTCATCACGCAGCTAGGGAATGGCGAACGCTTGAGATGTATATTTTCCCCAAGTTGAAAGACACGCCTTTAGAAAACATTACAGCGATTGATACCATTGAAATTCTCAGACCACTTGAGACTGACGGAAAACACTCCACAATTAAGCGTATTTGCCAAAGCTTAAACCAGATCATGGATTACTCGGTAAATCATGGTTTTATCAATGCCAATCCACTAGCAAAAATTATAAAAGTATTTACCAAAAATACAGTAGAGCACATGGCTACTATTAGACCCGAAGAACTACCTGATTTTTTAACCGCTCTGAATGGCTCACAAACCATTCAGAACAAAACAAAGCTTTTAATTTTGTGGCAATTGCACACTATGACTCGCTCAAAGGAAGCCGCAGGCACTAAGTGGGCCGATATTAATATTGAAGATGCTGTATGGGTGATCCCTGCTGAAGAAATGAAGCGCAGAAGAGTGCACCGAGTACCTTTAACGCCTGCTACTTTGGCAATACTTGAACAAATGAAACCACTCAGCGGTCACCATGAATATGTATTCCCGAGTGAGCGTAATGAAAAGAGCCATGCCAGTACCTACACAGTTAATGCAGCTATAAAGCGAAGCTTAGGCTACAAAGATAAGCTGGTGGCTCATGGCTTGCGTTCCGTTGCTTCTACAGCCCTTCATGAAAAAGGTTACGATAGCCTTTTGGTCGAAGCCTGTTTAGCCCACGCAGATGAAAATGAAACAAGAGCGGCATATAACCGCTCTGATTACCTTGAAAAACGTAGGTCTATAATGAGCTGGTGGAGTGAGTTCATTTGCGAAGGCATGCATGAGAAATAGACGGATTGATTCAAGCTATAATACGCCCTTATCATTATCAATAATCAACTTAATTAAATATTGGGTCATATTCATCTTGTTTCTAGTGGCACTGGATCGGAGCTTATTATAGTCACTGCGATTCAAGTTTAGTGTTATTTGTTCTTTATTAAATTTACGTCTTTTGGCTTGTCGCCAAGCAGCTTGGAATAATCCTTTATTGTTATTTTTGCCTAAGTATTTATCTAATTTATCTGAATTCCCAGATGCCAAATATTGCTCAAACGCTTTTGCATGAACTGGTGACTT
The DNA here is from genome assembly GCF_002836695.1 of Pseudoalteromonas sp. 78C3. Lineage (NCBI taxonomy): Bacteria > Pseudomonadati > Pseudomonadota > Gammaproteobacteria > Alteromonadales > Pseudoalteromonadaceae > Pseudoalteromonas > Pseudoalteromonas sp. 78C3. The sequence continues at coordinate 2,722 of NZ_PJAV01000118.1, read as the reverse complement.
TTTAGAAAGATACGATAATGCCCATGTCTTAAAGTACTCTCTATGTATAGTATCTAATCCATCAAAAAATGATGAAATTAAACTTACTTTATTATCATTCGTATTTCTCATTGCCAATTACCTCTGTGACATGTAACGTTACCTGAAATGTTTTTCAAAATTGGAGAGTACTATTAATTCTATAACAAGTGAAGAGATCCTTACTTTGTCTCCTAATTCTTACTGGACTTTTATGAAACTGTACTTATGTCTTGGATTTGAACTTGAAGGGCAAATGTTGGAATGTTCTTTAGCAGAGCTTAATAAAATGATAGGGGTTAGTTCTAGAGATTTTAAGAACTGCCTAGATGAGTTAGAACAAAAAAATTTAATAAGGCTCGCTCATAATGTCAGTGTAATTAAAAGAGGATGCTCTCCACAAAAAGTAATTTTATTAGGTGAGGTTAAAGAGTTTTTAGTTCAGAGTTATGATGAGAAATTACTTGCAGATATCCAAAAAATTTTAGCTTTAAAAAACTCAAAAAACTTAAATGGGTTAAATGAGTCAAAGCTTATGATTAAAGAAAAGGCTCTCTTACTTTTTTGTTTGCTGATAAAAGACTCGGTAGCAATGAGCGAAAAATATATAAGGAGGACGTTTGGTGTGAAGGCAGAAAATGCCTATGAAAAGTTTAACCAACTCAACTTAAAGCTTCATTGTGTCGTTAAAATACACTTTGAAAATAATAGCCGTATATTCAAAGTTGAAAAGATAGATAGCTATCAGATCGTCTTGGAAAGCTTTCAAGTCACCTTGCTTTTAATGGACTTAAACAAAGAGCCAAGTCTATTCACGGGAAGTGCTTTAAATTATAGCTTTAATGGATTTAGTACCACCCCATCACTGTTTAAACTATCTTCTCTTGTCAGTGATTATTTGGACTACTACCGAATTGATAAAATGAACAGTGAAGAACCTTATACTGTAGACAAACTGAATACGTTTGGGTTTAGTGATGAGGAGCATAGCCATTTGCTAATGAAGTACATAAGCAGAAAGTGTAGAGGGTTTAATAGCAAAACAGACCTGTTCAGTAATCATGCTGAATTGAAACTGACATTAGCTAAACAATATACTGAATTAGAAAATACTAAATTAAAGGGCTATATATCAGCACTTAAAGCAGGCCGCTATTCAGACGCTTATTTAGAGAAAGTCGGTAAAAGTGTTGTGAAGTTAATTTTTAAAAAAGATCATTATTTATTCGGCTATTGCTTTTTAAAAGCCGTTTGTACCTTTTATGTTTTATTTTTAAAGCGCTTGGAAAAAAGATTACAAGACGACTTCTATCAAAAAAAGGTGACGGCTATATACGTTAATGACGAGATGCCTACTTTTTTTAATATTCGTATCGCACAGGACAAGAAGCTAAATCAGTTTCTGTTTCAAAATAGGGTATTTAAGATTTAGCGAGAGGTTAAAAGCTTTATAATAGTGCACTAAGTTCCGAATGAAATAAGTATAATTTATATAGATAATCAGTGTGTATTTTTTAAGAACTTGAGGTTTAGCCTTCTTTTAACTTAGCTTTTTTTTCGTATAGTTAATATACATTTAATGTATTGTATTTAAATAATTTAATTCCTTGATGTTTTTTCTTACTTTAATTCCCCTTTGTATGAAATATACAAATTTATGGAAAAAGTAATGAGCTATAGAAAAGTTGAAAGAAATATATTCGATGAACGTTTTCGAGTACTAACCACATATAAAAAAATTATTGAAACAGAGCTTAAATATGCGTTCTATGATAATAGAAGAGTTTCTATAATTCGTTTTGATTTACATATACCTAAGCTGTGCAGGGGACAAGACAATCCACTTACTCAAAGTACCGGATTGATGAAGAAGTTTTTTGGTTCTTTAGTTTCAAAATTAAAGGTTAGTTATCTTATTGATGATGTTTATCGAACGCAATGCTTACGTTACGCTTGGGTAAAAGAGTTTGGTGAAAATAGTGAGGTTGAACACTATCATATTTGTTTGTTTATGGACCAAGATAAGTTTGGTTTTATAGGAGATAGTGAATACACATCGAGGCTTAGGAGAAACAAAAAAGTAAAGAAAAAGTCATTAAAAACCTGCATATTCGAAGCTTGGGCTAGCGTTTTTGGCTTAAGTGCTAACTTAATCTTAAGTAGCGTTCATTTTACTAAAAAACCTGTACATTGGATTAGTTCTCGTGATTACGAGGAGGCAAATGAGGTATATAAAATTGCTGTTAAACGCTTAATGTATTTGGCTAAACCAGAAACAAAGTGCTGGAGAGGGGACGGTCTAAAATCAATCGGAACTGGTTGCATGACGATAAAAAAATCTATTAGGCCTAGAGCTGTTAGTATTAAGGACTAGGAAAGTAGCTATGCACGGCTAAGAAATTACTGATAGTGATTTAACCACTCAAGATTTTGAAGTCGATAAGTGGTTAAATCAAATCTGAGTTAGTACGCTTTAGTCGTCTTCTTCACAATCACACTCATGTTTTTTAACTAAGCAGTCTTCACAGCCTGGACACTCACAATTACTTCCCATTTGTTCGCAGTTATCACAAATTTTATCTAATGGATCCATGTTCTTACCTTTTAATTAATACGATATGTCTGACACAGTGAATACTAGAGTGTGATTAAAAACAAGTATGCAATCAATTAAATAGAAAAATTTATCTAAATAGGGAGGCAG
>NZ_PJAV01000117.1:0-18754 GCF_002836695.1 Pseudoalteromonas sp. 78C3 | reverse complement strand
GTAGCCATTATTACAACATAGCAATATGTCTTATATTACTGATCTCCACCATTTTGGGGTTTTGCTACATTTAGAAAAGGTAAGGCGAATCTAACTAACTGTTTACAGTTGTTTATTTTATAGCTAGGATAAAATCATTGTAATATAAAGACATTTGTCGGTTTGTAAAACGACAAATGTCGTAGACTAAATTGTTAGCTGCTTCTGCATATCTCAAGGATGTATCATGGAAAAAACAGAAAAAAAGTTTGATTACGACGTTTGTTTTACTTTTGCAGGCGAAGATCGTGATTATGTAGAGAAAGTAGCAGACTTTGCTCGTGATTTAGGGATTAGGGTCTTTTACGATATGTATGAAGAGGTAGATCTTTGGGGGAAAGATTTATATGAACACCTAGATGATGTATATAAAAATTCAGCTAAATATTGTGTGCTTTTTGCCTCTATAAATTATGATAAAAAATTGTGGACAAATCATGAAAGAAAGAGTGCTCAAGAGCGAGCATTTAAAGAAAACTCTGAATATATATTACCTGCCAAATTTGATGACACATCGATACCTGGAATTAGAGATACTGTAGGGTATGTAGACCTTAGAAGAAAATCACCTGAACAATTAGCGGAAATGATTTCTAAAAAAGTTGGGTATTTACCAAAAACAGAATACTTACCTCCTAGCCCTAATCTATTATTTGAGGAAGTCGGTGTTGAATCCGAAGATGAAAAATCAATGGTGTACTCGGTAACACATGATTTACTTCGCACATCTAAACGAATGTCACGCGAAGAAAGAAAAGCCCTTTATTCTGTTTTTGTTTTTGGCTGTCCGGGAGAGCTTCCCGAAAATATGCACATTAATATTAACTTGCTTTCACGTATTACTGAGATACCAACAAGTAAATTATTAAGAATTTTTTCTGATATTTCATGTCTAAAATTTGATTCATTTTTAAGAGATGACGACGAAAATGAAGATCGATTAGGGAAAAAAGAAATGTTAGTACTTAGTTGGTTCAATTATGACAGCGACTTTGAAGATGGAAATGCAACTATTGTAATAAATGCAGTCGCAGAGTTAGTACAACAGTGTTATTGCGAAGACCACGTTATTGAGGCTCTATGTGATCTCGACTTTTCTGCTCTATCCGATGCAACGGCTGAAAACAGTTGTGATCATAAAAGCAGCTAACAAGTGTTTTCAAGTCGGACAAATGACAGTCGGCTGTTGTTCGTACCTCACACATTTTAGCCAACTGCAATTTGCCGCTTAAAACGGCGTTATAAGCCTAAAGGAATACCGAGTGAGACTTTCCCTTTCAATTTTATTATCAATGATTTCTCTCCATTGTTTTGGCATTACTGATTTAGAGGTTGAAAGTTGGCAAGAGGATCTTGAGTTTTATTCACGAAATTTGTCTGAAAAACATATAGATCTTTACCATACGATTTCTAGGCAAAGCTTTAATGAAGAGGTAACGCAACTTAAAGGCTCTCTATCCTCTTTAACGAAAAATCAGTTATTAATTGAACTGATGAGGTTAACTCACAAAATTGGTGATGGGCATACATCATTTCCTTTATGGGGAGCTAATTTAAAAAGTTTTCCTATTCAATTAAAGGTGCTCAATGGAGAGCTTTATGTAATTAAAACTACCAAGGATTTCAAGCACCTCCTTGGTGCGAAACTTGAGAAAATTAACGACATGAATGCAGAAGAAATCTATCGTTTATTTTCTCAACTAACACCTTTTTCTGAAAACAAATACTCAACACAAATAAGAGCAGCTCAATATATCCCAAAAGCCGAATTACTTAATGGGCTGGGAATTGTCAAAGGTACATTTCAAGCCCGATTTACATTCACAGTAGGCAAAAAACTAATTGAACAACAATTAGAACCATACCACTCAAATGAGTATACAGCCGAACTCACCTATCTAAACAACTCCATATTTTCGATTGAGGAAAAACTAAACGAGAATCTTTGGTTTGGGTCGTTAAACGATAATAAAGTGGTCTATTTTAAATTTCGCCGTTATACATCAATCTCAAAAATGGAATCACTGGGCGAAGATTTATTATCCTTCATTAATAAAAACAAATCTAAAAAGTTAATAATTGACCTTAGAGACAATTATGGTGGGGACTTTTTTGTAGGTTTAAAATTGGCTCAACTACTCGTACTGGCTGACAGTATAGATTGGAAGTCAGGTGTTTATGTTCTTATTGATAATACAACTTTCTCAGCAGCAATGAGTAATGCTGCTCAGTTTTCACAATTATTGAATGCAAAATTAGTTGGTGAACCTACTGGTGCCAAACCTTCAGGTTACCAAGATATGGGGCAATTTATTTTACCTAACTCCAACCTAGAGGTAACATACTCAAAGCGCCTGTATCACTTTACTCGTGATAATAAAGATGCGTTATACCCAAATGTTCATATTGAAGTTTCAATTGATGACTATATTTCAAAAAATGACCGTCAATTAAAATGGATATTAAGTGATATAGGGTTGCAATAACCGGCTTATAACAAGAAATTTAACAGGACTAAAAACAGTGGGCTGTTCGCTTCGCTTCCATTTTAGCCCACAATTTTTAGCCCGTTAATTGGGCGTTATGTTTCAATCATGGAAGGTGCAAATAAATATGTTTGGTTTTATATTTAAATATATATTCTTTAGTATTATTAACGTCGTTTTATTCCTTCTAGCAAGTTTTGCTTTAATGGCGTTGCTACCTGAAACTATCGTAAATGGAGATACATTCGAGTTGGTCTATGGAATAGTTTTTATTTCTTTTTTAGTTCTAACTGGCTTTGTAGTAAACCATCAAATCACCCCAAAAGTTGGCTTTATCGAAGGCTGGAAACTTGGGTTTCTAAGTATAAAAATGTATATTAAGCCCTGAGTAACTGAAACATAAAAAGAATTTCAAGCAGGACAAAATATAGTTGGCTTTTGTTCACTCCGTTCACCTATTTTAGCCAACTATATTTTGCCTCTTAAATGGGCGTTATACGCACAAAGGACATGTAGTTGAATAACGAAGCTGTTAAACCAAAATACTTAAATTACACTGAGATATTGGGTTTTAAAATTCCTTTAGTGTGGTGTTCGTTAGCTATGTTAATTGGCCTAATATTTCATGAAGTTGTAGAAGCTATTTTAGTACCGCCGCTAACGTTATTGATGGTTTATATTTGTCATAAAATAACCAGTTTTTTCCTGAGCTTTCAGGAACACAGTGGGATTTTGAGTGAGAAAGTTTATGGTGTGATAATTAGATTCATTTGGTTTAGTGCTGTACTTGGATTTTTCATATCTCTTTTTAGTGCCGCTTTTGAATCTGTAAACAACGAAGTAAATTTTGAATTTTTCAATGGTGTTTTTAGTATTGTCTATTTTGGTTTTGCTTTGGCAGCGGCTAATAAGTGGGGTAAAACCTATGTTCCCAAACATTAGCGTAATATGTGCGTATAACAAAAACATCAACTGGGAAACTACTCGCTGTAAAGCGCTCGTATTTTCCAGTTATATTAAGCGTTATGTGGCATTGAGTCAATTTGAACTAATTATAGGGTTGATAATCTGGGTATGGATATTCGTAAGCTCATTTCTGTTTAATTATTTGGAAAATAGTTGCATTGATAACATGCAAAAACATTCAGACTCAGAAATAGAGAACCCAAGTAAAAATTCTTGGATAAACCCTTTTGGTGGTTTTAAAAATTTATTGTTTTTTATTACCTATAAGCCTAAAACTTCTGACTCTACAGGTTTTGTTGTAGCGGCTAAAAATGGGAAAGTATTACAAGCGGTGTACTTCATTCAACTTATTTGTGTTGTTGGTGTATTTATAGCTTTTAAAGCTTAATAAAATTTACAGTACACTGCCACATAACAAGCACTTCAAACGTAACAAAAACAGTTGGTTAGGTTCCGCTTCGCTTCACATTTTAACCAACTATTTTTGTCCGCTTAAGTGGGCGTTAGCACTATCAGAGGTTCTATTGAAAGTTGAGAGTATTCGAGAATGCGAAAACGGTGAGTTTGTAGCAGATATACACCTTGAAAATGGTGAGCACTATTTCACAACCGAATACTTTTCTACTTTTAAAAAAGCAGATGAATGGGTTACACCTTGGTGTGAGTGGGTGAATAAAGTTTCTTTTGGGACTATCGATAGCGTTTATTATATTATTCAGGTACCAGACTCTTGGGCTGGACCACCTAAAAATGCACACCCTTTACATGGGCTATTTATAAAGATTGGTAGATCTAAAAATGTACTCCAGCGTTTACAAAATTTACAAACTGGTACGTATGGCCAATTAATTATTGGCGCATTAGAACCAGGAGGCTCTGCTAGAGAGGCTGAATTACACCAAAAGTTTTCTCATCTAAGAAGACAAGGCGAATGGTTTTCTTGTAATGAACCTCTTTTTAAACATGTTTTTCGTACATGGTATAAAAATAAAATGCTTCCTCCTGAGCACCAAGAGAAAATGCAAATACTTGCGCAGCGTAGTAATGATTACCGTATTATGCGTGATCTAATTGGTGGAGCACCTGATACAGTAAATCCATCGCTTGACGATGAATGGCACGGAACAACTTTTGTAGATCTAGTATATAGTTCTTTGGCAAAGTCGTTAAAATAGTGCTAACAAGACGATCCAATAAGGACAAAAAACAGTTAGTTTTGCTCCAGCGTGAATTACAGTGACACCCAATCTAAATCTTGTAATGCTTTAAAAACGCTTAGGGTTAATTAAAGGAGATCATTTTTTAATTGAATTTGGCTGTTGGAGTTATTTTACAGTCTCGTTAGTTGCCAAGGATAATAATGAGAACATTTCAGCTTTTAGGTTTTATACTTGCGATTGTTGGGTTTATTTTAGGCTACGTGATGCTAGCCCCAATTGATGGTGAAGCATCCGACGCTTCAGCAGGAGGTACAGGCATAGGCATTATGTTTATGGTGTTACCTATACTTGGTTGGTCTGCGTTAATATTAGTGCCCTCTTCAGTAGCATTGTTCAACCATGAAGTAAGAGAACGCACTTATTTCAGAGGCAATTTTTGGCTAAACCTCTGGAAAGTAAACCTAGTTATTTCTTTTGGATATATTGCCGTTGTACTATATTTTGCTTACATATGGTTTAAGGGCAGCATTGGCAATTAATAAGACTTTAAATGCCTAATACCTTTAATTCATTCTTACCTACTAACATCTAACCCAAGCTAAGCACTAACAACCATCAGGTTTAACACCATTAGCATTAAACCTGACAGCCCAAACTCCCTAGCCAACGTTAATTAGTTGGCATTAAATAGATTTCTCGTACGCTGTTGCGCTGGTTTGCTTCAATAGCAAACAATACCGCGTCGGCTACATCTTGCGGGTCGAGTTTGTCGGGCTTAGCGTCATCAAAAAATGGGGTGTTTACCATGCCTGGGGCTATGGTTGTGCAGCGGCCGTTCCACTCACTCATTTCCTCAGCTAAGTTTTGTCCAAAGCCATAAGCAAACCATTTAGTTGCACCGTAAATAGAGCCACCAATTGGCTTACGGCCAGCGGCAGAGCTGGTTAATATAAAGTGACCTTTGTTTTGGCGTAAATGCGGCAGGGTTAATTTTGCAGTCCACAGTAGGGCTTTAATGTTTATATCGATCATGGTTGACCATTCATCTGGGTCACCTTTTTCGGTGCCTGCGGTTGAAACACCCATACCCGCGTTAGCAAAGGCTACATCTAATCGGCCAAACTTTTCAATGCCTTTGGTAACTACGTTTTCAAGCGCGGTAAAGTCGGTTGCATCTGCGGCTACGCTCAGTGCGTTATCTGATCCTAGCTCGGCAACAAGTTGGTTAAGTTGCTCTTCTCTACGGGCGGTTAATATAACTTTATGACCGTTGTTTACTAAGGTTTTTGCCGTTGCTTCACCAATGCCACTAGAAGCGCCGGTTATGAGTACTATTTTCTCTTTTGCCATGGTTTTTTCCTTATTAACAAATGAATAAAGGCGCAGCTCAATGCGCGCCATGCAGTTATTGCGCTATGTCAAAATTGACTGATAAATCGTCAGCTTGCGTTAGGCTAATTTGTTTTAGTTGATAAATATTAAAATCAGCATCTATTTGCTCTGCATCGTCTATGTGTGCGCTACATGTATAAGCAAGTTGATAGTTGCCTGGTGTTATGAATGCGAGTTCAAATTCGTATTCATTATCGTCTGCATCAAATACAACATTGGCAGTAGCTAACGGAGCGTTATCAGGCGTTTGGTCATCTATTTCATGAATATCTGTTGGGGTTTGTGCTTGCGCAGAGTAAAGGTAAACAGCATGGCCAAATGATGAATCATCAGCAGCAAGATCAATGTTATCAGTCTCGCAATTGTTTATAAGTGTTTGGCTTACAGTGCCTTCAATATCTTGTGATTCAGAGAGGTTTTGTAAACGCACACCGCGAGGTTTTAAAAATACTTCGTTATTATTTTGTGGATCAACCAATGATTTTTTTAAATCAAACTCTAATACAAACTCGTTGTCGGTTTGATTGAGTGTAAAGCCATTTAGCTGAATTTCGCCCACGCCATCATTACCTTTTCTTTTTACGATAAGCGGTGCAATGCTGCCGTCTTCATAAACTACGTGAGATGTTAAGCTAAGGTTGTTTGTGTCGCCGTTTATTACTTGCGCGCGGATCCACGAATAATCACCTGCAGGTACTTCTTGATCGTCAAGTAATTGAAAAATATCGTCGCCCGTATAGTCTAGTAAATTGACCATTTGCGCTAAGGTGGAATCGTTTTTAGAGCGAGTTTCAAAGCTAACTTCTTCACCTTCTTGGGCTTTAATTGTTATTGAATCAAATACAACGTTAACTTGTTTTAAACCAGTGACTGGAGCGTCGGAAATACCTAAACTAAAAGTTGCTTTATCACTTGTTTGTGGGGTTGTTTCAGCATCGTCATTTGATGAGCCGCAGCCTGCTAAGGCAAAAATAATAGCGCTACTTAATATAGTTGATTTAAAGTTCATGGTTGTTTCCTCTTATTCGATTTGTTAAGTGTATGTATTTAACCCTTAACCTAAATTGAATTAAAAATATGAGAAGTTATAACTTTTAACATGCTGTTTTAAAACGTTTTTAATTTCATCGATTTAATCGTTTTTTACTATATACTCGCGCCACTTCTTTTGAAGTCGGTTTTATTAGATTTAACCATTATTTTGCTGAGTTTCAGCCACATTTATCGGAACAAACATGAAAGATAAACTTTTAGCGTTTTGGCAAAGCCATTCAGAAACAATCATCACTTTAGGGTACAAAGTGGTTTTAGCGTTGGTGATTTTAGTTGCGAGTGCCTTAATTGCACGATCGGTTAAAAAAGCGATTAAAAACTCTAAATCGCCATTAAAAAGAGTGGATAGTACGCTGCTTCCTCTTTTATCGAGTATTGCTGGTTATTTAGTTTATATAATTGGTGGGCTATTTATTTTAGATATTTTTGGCGTTAATACGGCCAGTTTAATTGCGCTAATGGGTGCTGCTGGTTTAGCGATTGGTTTAGCCCTTAAAAATACGCTGAGCAATATTGCTGCGGGTATTATGCTGCTAATACTCAGACCTTTTAAAATAGGCGACTTTGTTGATGCCAGTGGCACGCTTGGTACTGTGAGTGAAATAAACTTGTTTACCACTATTTTTAAAACCACCGACGGTCTTTATATCGCATCGCCTAACGGCAAAGTGTGGGGTGGCAATATTAAAAACTTTACCCGTAATGGCAAAAGACGAATGGACATAGTGGTGGGGATTTCGTATGCCGACTCTATTGACGTTGGCTTAAATGTACTTAAAGAATTAGCTGCATCAGAGAGCCGATTACTTGCAGAGCCTGCACCTAAAGTAATGGTGACATCAATAGGCGAAAGCGCAGTGAACATTCAATTACGTGCGTGGGCTGTTAATGGTGATTATTGGCAAACCGTGTGGGATTTAAACAAACGCGTTAAAGAAGCAATTGAAGGTGCTGGGCTGAGTATTCCGTTTCCGCAGCGTACGCTGCATATATCTGAGTCTATGGCGTCGGCAATAACTGTTAACAAAGATGCTTAAATATGTATTAACATAAACACAAATAAAAATAGCGAGCCTTGGCTCGCTATTTTTGTATTAGCCGTAGTATTAGCCTTTGTGTTAACTGAGGTATTAACCTTCTAATTGAAAGTCGTACACTGAGCCTAAATTTAGTAGCTGCGTTAGCTCATCAAGTGCTTGGTAGCTTTCAGTTAATAGGGCTGAGTCTGCAAAGTCACTTGCGCCTAATTTGTCGCGGTAGTTACGTTTTGCCCAGTCACACAGTTGTGTGTATTTAGTATCAGTTAAAATAACCTCTGGGTTTACTGCAGCAAGTTCTTGCTCGTTAAGGGCTACACGTAAACGCAAGCAAGCAGGGCCGCCGCCATTTTGCATACTTTGGCGTAAATCAAAAAACTGCACTTGGTTTACTGGGTTATCAGCCATGATCATTTCTTCAATGTAGGCGTTAACCGCGCTGTTGCGTTTACATTCTTGTGGTGCCACTAACAGCATTGAACCATCTTCAAGGCTCACTAACTGGCTATTAAATAAGTAACTACTTACAGCGTCGGTAATGCTTACTTTATCGGTAGGTACTTCAATAATGTAAAATTCTTTATTGCCCACATACGCTTCGCGAATATCTTGCAGTGCCAAAGCTTGGTTTAAAAATGCTTGCTGGTGGCACAGTAATACGTTGGCGTTACCTACTGCAATTACATCGTTATGAAACACGCCTTGGTCTATTACGTCTGGATTTTGCTGTAGTAAAATTTGGCTTGAATCTTTTAAGTTATGTAAACGACAAATTGCTTCTGAGGCTTCGAGTGTTTGCCTTGCAGGAAATTTAGCTGGTTTTGGTAATTGGCTGTTAAACGCGCTGGCACCAAATACAAACATTTCAAGGCCTTGCTCGCCGTGGCTGTCACAAAAACGAGTATGGTTTGCTGCACCTTCGTCGCCAAAAAAGCCTTGGTCGGGCAAATGGGTATGGTGCGCAAAGTATTTGTCATTGTTAAACATCGCTTTTAATAAGCGTGTAGTGGTTGCAGGCTCTAATGAACGATGAAACTTATTATTTAAATTAGCTGAAGTAAAATGTACTTTGCCGTCGGTTGTATCAGGTGATGGCGATACCGTAGCGGCATTGGCTGTCCACATTGCAGACGCTGAATAACACGCGCGTAATAAAATAGGATCTGCTTTAAATGCTTTGTGAATTACTTGTGCATCGTTACCGGTAAAGCCTAAGCGGCGCAGTACGTTTAAGTCGGGGCGCGCATGAGGGGCAAATACACCTTGAGTTAGGCCTTTGTCGTGCATGGCTTTCATTTTTTCAAGGCCTTGAAGCACAGCCTCTTGAGGATTTGAAAAGCTTGCTGCGTTATTTAACGAGGCAACATTACCATACGATAAACCAGCGTAGTTGTGAGTAGGGCCAACTAAGCCATCAAAATTAACTTCCAAAGCGTGCATACACGTTCCAACTAAAATTTTTCAATAGGGTGCAACAATACAACGCAATAGGGTTGCTTGCAAAGTTATAAACGCAGTGTTTTTACTAATTTTTTTGATGTTTTTAAATGTGGAGTTTATTACAAGGGGGTTGTTTTTATATCAGGTGGCTAATAAGTAATTAAATAAGGTTTATTCATAAATTTCATAGTGTGCAAAAGCTTAGCCTAAAGTAGGTTTATACATTTAAGCTTTATGCCAAGCCTTTACACAATACGATGCTACTTAACATAGACGCGCTCTTTGTCAGCGGTGGTATGGGTATTTGTTGGATCATTAACTTGCCAAACGCTAATGTCTAAACGCCATAAAAGGTAAAGGGTATGGTATAGATTGAACATGGTTTTTCCTTGGTATTTTCACTGAACACATCAGTTTATAGGAAGAAGTATGCCAACATTAACTTGAATATTTTATGAATAGAAATCAGGTATTTAGTATTTAAGTGTAAATACGTACTAAAGAATTAGCACCAAAGCGGTGAAGTATTACTAAAAGATGCACCAACGTGGTGTGTTTTAACAAAAAGCCCTGCAACTATTGGGTCACTTAAATGTGCAAGGCTTTTTAAAAAATACAGTCACTCAAAAAGTAAATTAACGGCCTACTTTTCCTTTTACTAAAGGCTCGAACGACATTACTTTAAACTTACCGTGGCTTTGATTTTTGCCATTATTAAGTACAGGCGAATTATGTAAATCGTCAACGGTAAAGTATATTTTATGATCGGCTCCGTAACTAAAACCATCAGGCCAGCTCAAACGTTCGTCTTTAAATAATACTTCGTAGTCGCCAGTGGGTTTAACTACGCCAATTGCGCCATTGGTTATGTCGGTTACATATACGTTACCGCCGCCATCAACAATAATACCATCTGAAATTGGCTTAGTGCCGTAACGCGTAACTTTGTCTTCAAGCGCTTTAGCCGAAAGGCTCTTGTTATTTATATCGATGGTGGCAATGCGGTAAACCGACGTGCCCGACATAGAGCCAAAGTAAAGCCAGTCTTCGTTAGGGTCAAGCGTAATTGGGTTAACACCTAAGCGGGCAGGTTGTCCGCCAAGGCTCATTGTGCGCCCATCAATAACCATATCGATATTTTCGGCAGTGGTGTAATGGCTATTTTGTAACACTCTGCGTGCGACACCTGTTTTAAGGTTAACCGTAATAATAGCGGCTTGGCTGCCTTGGGCTGTGTCAGCAATGTATACAACGCCATGCTTATTATCGATGACTAAATCGTTTAAAAACGAGGTGTCGGTAATGGTCGGTTTAGCCAGATAAATAATTTTATGCAGTTGCTCTTTGTTTGTATCCCAACCTACTAAGCGCCCAGCGTGATCGGGCCCTGAAGTGTCAAGCATCCATAAAACGCCATCGCTTGATACGTTTATGCCAAGTACATCGTAAAAACCTTTACCGTTATTGTACGCGTATGCCCATTCTTCATTAGGGTAGGGCTTAGTTGTACCATCGCTTAAAAGCTCCATAATTTTTTGCTTTTGGCCAAAAAAGCCATGCACAGATAAAAACTTTCTGCCGGATGGGGTAATAGCAATGTTGCCCGGTGGGTGCTGCGCATCAAAAGTCGCGACTGTTTTTAAATCAGCATTTTGATTAGCAGTATTAGCAGTATTAGCAGTATTAGCAGATACGGCGTTGCTACCTAAAAGTGCCGTGCTACACGCCGCAGCTAATAGTAATTTTTTAATATGAGTCATTTTTAAAACCTTTTAAAACACGTTTATTGTTTAAAAATTAAGAGCCTAATCGGCTAAGTCGTTTACTACTAAATCGAGCAGCTGCATCAACTGCTTCGCTTGTGTTGCATTTACACTATCAAATTTACATAAAATATTTTTAGGAATATCGGCTGCTTTTAACTTAAGCGATTGGCCATGCTGAGTTAGCTGCACTAGGCGTTTGCGTTTGTCGTGCTCATCTTTAATAACAGCCAGTAATGATTTGTCGCTCATTTTTTTGAGTATTTGGGTCATTGCACCGCCATCTATTGCGGTTTTATCTATTAGCTCTGCAATTGTTATTTCGTCTTGCTCCCACAGGGCCATCATTACGACGTATTGTGGGTAAGTTAAATTTAGCGCGTTTAAAGGCTCGCGATACGCACGCGCAATGCTGTTAGATGCCATATATAAACGATGGCATAACTGATTTTTTAACTTTAATTGCTCAAACGGCATAACGTTATCCTTTATTTCAATACATGCTATTTTAATTTGCATGCAAAGTATTTGCAATCTCTAATTACTTGATCTATTATTTTGCACACAAACTAAATTGATTGATATTTTAAAACTTTGGAGTTCATTATGAATGTATTACAAAACGTAGCTTACACAGCAAAAGCAACTGCAACTGGCGGCCGTGAGGGCGTAGCTAAATCTGATGATGGTCGTTTAGATGTAAATTTATCAACACCTAAAGGTTTAGGCGGAGACGACGGACAAGGCACTAACCCAGAGCAATTATTTGCCGCAGGTTATGCAGCATGTTTTATTGGCGCACTTAAATTTGTAGCAGGTAGCGAAAAAATAGATTTACCAAGCGACACACATATTAATTCACAAGTGTCTATTGGTGCTATTGAAGGCGGTTTTGGTATTGCGGTAAAACTAGCTGTATCACTAGGTGATATGGATAAAGCTGCAGCGCAAACGCTTGTAGATAAAGCGCACCAAGTATGCCCATATTCAAACGCAACACGTGGCAATATTGAAGTAGAGCTTTCAGTTATTTAATAACTAAATAAAGAAAAGTTATAAAAGCACACAACGACAATTAGTCGTTGTGTGCTTTTTTGCGTTTAAGGCATAAAAATTAAATATACGATAAAACGTATATTCACTATTCCATATGTTGTTATTTTGTTTTATTGTGTATGCATAAGCACAGTGAGGACAGTATGGAACAATTCAACCCACTTCAATTTTATAAATGCCTAGCGGACGATACACGTTTAAAAGCAATGCTGCTAATTAGCCACGAAGAAGAGCTGTGTGTATGCGAGCTTGTTGCTGCACTTAAATTAAGCCAACCTAAGGTATCTCGCCATTTAGCACAGTTAAGACAATGCGAATTATTAAGTGGCCGTAAACAAAATCAATGGGTGTACTACAGTATTAACAAAGCACTGCCAGAGTGGGCTAAAAATGTATTAACGCAAACGCTTACTGCTAACTCTTCATTTTATCAAAACGATTTAACGCGCTTAAACGCTATGGGTAATCGCCCTGAACGTGCAGCTAGCTGTTGTAACTAACTAATAAATTAACTTATTAAAGGTATTAATTATGACTATTAAAGTAGGTATTAACGGTTTTGGCCGTATGGGACGTTTAACACTGCGTGCAGCAGTTGATTGGCCAGAAATAGAGTTTATTAAAGTAAATGATGTAGCGGGCGATGCTAAAACACACGCACATTTAATTGAGTTTGACTCAGTGCACGGACGCTTAGCGCAGCAGGTTACTAGTGATGATAATAGCTTTAGTGTGGGTAAACACACGATTGCAGTTACCAACAACAAAACCATAAATGAAACTGATTGGTCAGATTGCGATGTAGTAATAGAGGCCAGCGGTAAAATGAAAACCACTGAGCTGTTAAACCAATATTTAGCGCAAGGTGTTAAGCGTGTTGTGGTAACAGCACCAGTAAAAGAAGACGGTATTTTAAATGTAGTAATGGGTGTAAACGATGACCTATATAACCCAGGTGAGCATAAAATTGTTACTGCGGCTTCTTGCACAACTAACTGTTTAGCGCCAATAGTAAAGGTTTTGCAAGAAAAAGTGGGCATTAAGCACGGCTCAATGACCACTATTCACGACATTACTAATACCCAAACGATTATAGATGCCCCTCATAAAGATCTACGCAGAGCGCGTTCATGCGGTACTAGTTTAATACCAACAACAACAGGCAGTGCAACAGCCATTACGCATATTTTTCCTGAGCTTAAGGGTAAATTAAACGGCCATGCTGTGCGTGTACCTTTAACTAATGCATCCATTACTGACTGTGTTTTTGAGCTGGAGCGAGGTGTTACACAAGATGAAGTAAACACTTGGTTTAAAGATGCTGCAAATAACGAGCTAAAAGACATTTTAGGCTACGAAGAAAGACCGCTTGTATCTATAGATTATAAAACAGATCCACGTAGTTGCACCATAGATGCGCTTTCAACTATGGTAATTAACAACACTCAGCTTAAATTATACGCTTGGTATGATAACGAATGGGGTTATGCAAACCGTACCGCTGAGCTAATGCTTAAAGTTGCACAAAGTGATGTGGTTTAATCTCGTTTTAAAAGGTTTAAATTCATGCTTGCGCAGTTAGCTAATTTACCAAGCTCTATAAAACAATATTTAATAATTACCGGTAATTACTGGGCATTTACTTTAACTGATGGTGCACTGCGCATGCTGGTGGTGCTGTACTTTCATCAGTTGGGTTATGGTGCATTTGCAATAGCCATGTTGTTTTTGTTTTATGAAATTTTTGGCGTAATCACCAATTTAGTAGGTGGTTGGCTTGGGGCACATTTAGGGTTAAATAAAACCATGAATGTAGGGCTTGGGCTACAGCTTGTAGCTTTAGCCATGCTTTGCGTGCCTGGGGATTGGCTAACCGTTGCCTATGTTATGGCAGCGCAAGCACTGAGTGGCATAGCTAAAGACTTAAATAAAATGAGCGCAAAGAGCGCCATTAAGTATTTAGTACCCCAAGACGATGCAGGGCAAAGCCAATTATATAAATGGATTGCCATACTTACAGGCTCTAAAAATGCGTTAAAAGGAGTGGGCTTTTTTTTAGGTGGCTTGCTACTTACCGTATTTGGTTTTGTGGGGGCATTAATAAGCCTAATTGCTTTACTTAGTGTTGCGTGGGTTATTAGTTTAATTTTTTTAAAAGGCGATATTGGTAAAGCTAAAAACAAACCTAAGTTTAAAGAATTATTTTCTAAATCGCGGGCAATCAACTTACTTAGTGCAGCGCGTTTATGCTTATTTGCGGCGCGCGATGTATGGTTTGTGGTTGCATTGCCGGTTTACTTAGCCGCTCAGTTTAACTGGGATCACTGGTGGGTAAGCGGCTTTATGGCTTTGTGGGTAATTGCTTATGGATTGGTGCAGTCGCAAGCACCGCGTATAACAGGGCAAAGTGATTCAAACTCACATTCAGTTAAAAAAGCGTATTGGTGGGTTGCTCTATTAAGTGGCGTAACTGGCATTTTAGCGTTGTTGATGCAATTTGATGTAGCGGTACATTTTACGCTTGTAATCGGCTTACTTATTTTTGGTGGTGTATTTGCTGTAAATTCATCGCTGCATAGTTACTTAATAGTAAGTTTTGCTAAAAACGATGGGGTGTCGCTCGACGTTGGCTTTTATTATATGGCCAATGCGATAGGGCGTTTGCTTGGTACGGTGCTTTCTGGCTGGGTTTTTCAGGTATATGGGCTCAGTGCGTGTTTATGGGTAAGTGTGTGTTTATTAATTGCAGCCTCAATTACAACGGCACGTTTGGCTAAACTTTAAAAAACTCAACGTATTGTATTAAATTCAATTTGTTTAACGATATTCATAGCTTCGTTGGTTAGATCTACTAAACTGTATCAGTAGTTTTAATTTAAAGGGTGTGATGAATGCGAGAAATATCGTTAGCAAAAAAGTTACTCTGGCTAAGTGTCGGTAGTATATTTATAACTGTACTAGTGCTATCAGGCATTTTGTGGTGGCAGTTATCATCAAGTAATAAGCAGTTAGCGACCAAATCCGAAGAGTACATTATTGTAGAAGTAGAAGAAAAGCTTAATGCTCATGCGGCTGGATACGGAGAAAAAATTGCTGGCTTTATTAATGAAGCTTACCGTGTTCCTTATTCATTAGCGGCACTACTTGGCGATGCAGCAAAACAAAGCACTTTAGACCGAGATACAGTTGTCAGTATAAATAAAGCGGTTTTAGAACAAAACACTCTCTTATCATCTATTTATTCTCAATTTGAACCAAACGCTTTTGATGGGCAAGATTCTCAATATCAACAAGGGTATAAGCATTCAGTAGATAGTGCTGGTACGTTAGAGGTATACATAACTCGCGATCAAAAAGGCGTAATTGAACAACAAAAAGTAGCGAATGCTGCCGATAAATATATTACCTCTTTAAATGAATTTGGTATTCGCGAAGCGCAGTGGTATTTGTGCGCAAAAGACACACTTAAGCCTTGTATTATGGAACCGTATTTATACGAAATCCCATCGGGCGATTCGGTAATGCTAACTTCGTTAACCGTGCCTATTTTAAAGTCAGGCCAGTTTATTGGTTTAGCAGGCGTTGATTTAACTCTACCAACCTTTCAAGTAATGACTGAGCAGCTTTCTAAGCAGCTTTACAATGGTCAAGCTAAAGTAACCTTATTAAGTGATTTAGGTTTAGTTGTAGGCAGCAGTCATTATAAATCTAAATTAGGGCGCCCAATTAAAGAGGCTGTTAGTTCTACTATATTTAATGATATTGAAAAGTCTAAAGGGCAAAGCGGTATTTTTAAAACAAATAGTGAATATTTAGTAAATTATCCAATTGATATAAAACTAGCAAACACTCAGTGGTCATTAATCATAGAAGTACCTACAGACCTAGCACTTGCAGGGCCTGAAGCGCTAGAAAAAAACATGCAAGAAACAGCAGCATCACTCGGGTTTATTATTTTAATTACAGGCTTAATAATTGCTGTGGTTGCTTTTGTTATTATGAAATTAGTAATTGCAGGTGTAATAGCGCCGCTACAACAAATTCAACAGCGGGTTGATAACCTCGCAAGTTCTGAGGGTGATTTAACGCATACATTGCATGTTGATAGCCACGCAGAACTTATTGCATTAGCTGGTGGGTTTAATCGATTTTTAGCAAAACTACGTGATTTAATTTCTGAACTAAAAGCGGTGTCTGAGCAAACTAAACAGCAAGGCGAAATAGCACAACACATCGCTATTGATACTAAGCATAATGTTCAATCTCAATTTCAAGAAATTGAAAGTGTGGTAACGGCTATGAACGAAATGAGCGCAACAGCACTCGAAGTCGCCAGAGCATCAGAGCAATCAGCCCAACAAGCCGATGAAATAAATAGCTTGGTAGTAAGCAGTGAGTCGAGCTTATCGTCAGCGATGACACAAGTTAAAACGATGTCTGAAGAAATTAAAGAAGCTAACCAAGCAGTTGAAAAAGTCGCTTCGCGTAGTAAAGACATTACGCAAATATTAGATGTAATTCGTACTATTTCAGAACAAACAAACTTACTTGCACTTAACGCAGCCATTGAAGCTGCGCGCGCAGGTGAGCATGGGCGAGGCTTTGCCGTTGTTGCTGATGAAGTACGTGCACTTGCTTCTAAAACGCGTTCATCAACAGATGACATAAGCCAGTTAATTGATAGTTTATTATCTGAAGTAGGTAACGCATCTACCGTTATTGAAAAAGGCGTAGTACGTGCACAAAATGCCGTTGATGAAACATCGGTAGCTTTTGATGCTCTGCACAGTGTTGTTGTTAAAGTTGATGAAATAACCAATCAAATTACACATATTGCCACCGCTGCTGAAGAGCAAAGCTTAGTGACTGAAGAAATAAACCGTAATTTAACGCTTATATCTGATGCCGCATCGCAACTTGCTGACTTATCTACACAAGCAGGGGATAGCAGCGAAGCGCTTAATGCACTTGTTGCCCAGCAAGATAATGAGCTAAATAAGCTTAAAACGTAACTTATAAATTAAGTTTTAAGCACAAAAAAATGGCCAGTAAATACTGGCCATTTTTATTTAGTAAAATAAGTATAACTTATTGAGAATGCGCGATAACTGCTATTTATAACTTTTTAATCAACATAAACATTTGGTTGATCATTGGCTCAGCAAATTGCTCTACATTAGGACGATTAAAATAACCGCGTAAACCTGTAAATTGCACCTGAAAAAAGCGCGCATATTCAACAGCGGTCAACGTATTACTTAACTCACCTTTGTTTATTGCTTGTGTAAACAACTGCGTTAAATAAGCTTCAAATTGAGCTGTTAAATCTAAGCTTAACTCGTATAGGTTTGAGTCTTTTTCTGCAAATTCACTGTTTGCTTTAACCAGCATACAAATAGCGCTTGGGCTGCAATCTTTTGTTTTAATTACCACGTTTTCAACAAATGCACGTAACCCACCAAGTACTGTATCTGCACTTGATAGAAACCCCTCTATTTGGGTTTTCATTTGTACTGTGTAATCTTTCAGCGATTCGCAGTATAGACCTTCTTTAGAGCCAAACGCAGAGTAAATACTACCCGGGCGCATATTAACGGCTTCTTGTAAGTCACGCGTTGAGGTTGCATGAAAACCTTTTTGCCAAAATAGCTGGCTTGCAACGCGAACTACATTATCGCGTTCAAATTTAACCTTATTAGCCATATCATTCTCAATCAATTTGAACATTTGCTCAATTTTAACTTGAACAGTCGCTCAAAATCAAATACTATGTGTCTCGAAGTTACTTAAAACTATTAATTATTAGGAGCTAACCATGGCCGAATTTACTTTATACACTCAAGAAAACGCACCAGAAGAAGCAAAACCGTTACTAGCTGATTCAGTAGCAGCATTTGGTATGCTTCCTAACTTACATGCAGTAATGGCTGAAGCACCAACATTACTTAAAGGTTACCAAGTACTGCACGAGCTGTTTCAAAAAACATCATTCAATGCAGAAGAGCTAACAGTAGTATGGCAATCAATTAACGTTGAGCACGCATGTCATTACTGTGTTCCTGCTCACAGTGGTATTGCAGCGGCAATGAAAGTTGATCAAGGTGTTGTTGATGCACTTGTAAACAAAACACCACTTGAAAACCCTAAGCTAGAAACTCTTCGTGAAACTACACTCGCAATGACACGTGAACGTGGCGTGATCAGCGATGAGCAAATCGAAAAATTCTTTGCAGCAGGTTACGGTAAGCAACAACTACTTGAAATTATTGTAGGCTTGTCTCAAAAAGTAATGAGCAACTACACTAATCACCTTGCTGATACACCAGTAGACGCTGCATTTAAAAAATATGTAAAATAAATAC
>NZ_PJAV01000116.1:0-18799 GCF_002836695.1 Pseudoalteromonas sp. 78C3 | reverse complement strand
AATAGCGCCTTTTTAATGTTTTTTAGTTTAATTGGCTTATTAATAAACTAAAAAATGCTTCTTTGTTGTCGCATGTTTGGGCATTCAAAATAAGTTGCTCGCCTAGTGCTAATGTTTGTTTTTGCACTATAAGACGCGCTTTCTCATCATTTATGCTATCTATATCGGTTACATGTGCGAGCCCTATGGTGCGCCTAATTAACTCAGCACCACAGTAGCCAATGGCATCTTGTAATACGCCCTTTATAAAGTATTCACCGTAGCCTGTAACCTTTAGCGCACCTTCAGTAGTGTGCTCATTTATAAGCGTAAGCCAATGCTGTTCAAATAAGGTATAGCATTCAACAAGGGTGCTTAATAAGTGGGTTTGGTAATTACGACGAGCCACAAAATCTCCAATATGCCCGTATTGTGCGCAGTAATTTAAAAGTAAATTGCCAATAAAAGAGCCAATATCGAACCCAGCAGGTCCAAAAAAACCAAACTCTGGGTCAATCATCTTTGTATTATTACAATCAACAAAAATGCTACCGCTGTGCATGTCACCATGAAGTAATGTTTGCGGGTTAGATAAAAAATTAGCTTTTAGTTTTGCTATTTCTAACTTTAATACGCTGTTTTTGTGTATTGCATCAACTTCGTTTTGTAGTTGCTTTGGGTAGTTATTGCGTTCGTGCTCAATGTACGGATCGCTAAAAAATAAGTCTTCAGTGATTTGGCAGAGCTCAGGATTAGTAAATTGACTAACGAGTGCTTTTTTAGTTTGTGCGGTTAAATAAAAATCTGAATTATAAAAGCCAGTATGGCTTAAGTAGGTCGCTACATGCTGCGCCAATTTAGGAAATTGCTCCGCATTATTTTGTGCAGTGCGCAGTATTTGTAAATTACCTAAATCCTCTAAAATAGTCAGCGCTTGCATTTCACTATAATGTAAAACCCTAGCAGTATAAGTTGGGCAAATAGCGCCATGATTAAGCAAAACTTGCGCTTCTATACGAGCTCTATCAAGTGTTAATGGCCACGACTCGCCCACACAACGCGCGTAAGGCAGAGCTTGCTTCAAAATAACGCTATTGTTTTGCTCATCAGTAATTCTAAATACCAAATTAAGATTGCCATCGCCAAACTCATATGCCGATAAGGTTTGTCCTTGAGCAAAAAAATTACATTGTTTAGATTCAATTAATGTCGATACGTAATCGATAGCGCGCTGTGCGTTAAAAGCAACATAGTTAGTCATGGTTTAAATCTCAAAAATCAGCTTTTAAGCATTCTATACCTTTAAATGTTTAGATGTCTATAAGTCTAACTTGAGAGTTATTCAAAGTGGTGTAAAATAACGTTACGTATTTTTAATACCTTAAGCATTATGCAAAATTTAATCGCAAGCAGTTTAAAATATGAAAACGGGTCGCTTAGTGTGCTCGACCAATATTTACTTCCTCACCAGCAGGTATGGCATCAATGCCATGATGTAGAAACCATGAAAGAGCTGATCATTAACTTAAAAGTGCGTGGAGCTCCACTTATTGGTTTAGGCGCGAGCTTGTTAGTGGCGTATTTAGCTGAACAAGGGGTAGTAAAAAGTGAGCTTGAAAAAGCAATCAATGAACTAGAGGCCACTCGTCCAACGGCAGTTAATTTAATGCATTGTATGGCGGCATTGCGAAAAGCTTTAACGCAAAGCGATTATGTTGCCGGTATTGTTAGTACAGCTGAGCGGTTGTTTATTGAAGATATTGAGCTGTGTGAACGAATGGCAACCCGTGGCGCCGAGCTTATAAATAGTGGCGACAATGTATTAACTCATTGCAATACAGGGGCGCTTGCAACCGCTGGTATTGGTACTGCACTAGGTGTTATCTATAAAGCGCAGCAAAAACATGGCAACGTACATGTGTGGGTTGATGAAACACGACCATTATTACAAGGCGGTCGCTTAACTGCCTTTGAGCTTGAGCGCTGGAAAATACCTTACACATTAATTTGCGATAATATGGCAGCAAGTTTAATGGCTGCAGGTAAGGTAGATAAAATAGTAGTGGGGGCTGATCGTATTGCCGCCAATGGTGATTTTGCTAATAAAGTGGGCACCTATAATTTAGCCGTACTAGCGCATTTTCATAACATTCCATTTTATGTGGTCGCGCCTATTACCACGCTTGATACCAACACCGCGTGTGGTGATGATATAGAAATAGAGCAACGTAATCCTCAAGAAGTGCGCGGAGTTAGCGGTAGCTTTGGCGAAGCTTTATGGGCGCCCACCAATGCTAATGTATATAACCCTGCATTTGATATAACGCCGGCAAAGCTGGTCACAGGATGGGTGTTAGACACGGGTGTGTATAACCAGCAACAAGTATTAATGGGTAAACTTAAAGAGCTAACTCAATAATATGCGACTGAATTCTGAAAGAAACTCAGAGGTACTATTTAGGTAGTTGGGGTAGGCTTTTTCTATTGATTTCAAGTCGCTCCCCGCTACCAGAAGCACGTTATTGTGAGTTTGTTTTTCTTGTTCGGCGTAATGTGTTAGAGCTTCTTGCTTTTTATTCTCTGCATATAAAAAGACTCGACCCATTTGTGTTTCAGTGTTGTGAACGAGTAAAGCAAAGCCTGTATCTTTCGATTTATTTTTAATTTCGTCAACTTGGAATGCGCGATTAAATGCATCAAGCTTATGAAATGCGGCTAGCTTTTTATTTAGTGCCGAAAGCTCATCAACAAAGGCCTGCGATTGTTGTGAACTTAATTGATTTGAACCATCTTTGACTGCAAGAAACTCACCCATGATAAAAAATAATCGCTTCCAATCTGTGTCGGCTGCTTGGGGATTGGTTTTTAGTGTTTCTTTTTCAATAATATCTACAATTTCAACAGTAGTAGCCCAAAGGTGCTGAAGCCTAGTGCGCAACTGAACTTCAATTTGAAAGCCTTTATAATCGTGAGATTCTAAATTGTTATAACTTTTATAAACACGATGAATACCTCTATAGCCTGTCGCTTTTGGGTTTTCAATATAATCATATGACTTAACGCTATGAACTGCTCTACTCGAGTCTAAACTGGCGTTGAGTTGATATAGATGCTCTAGATTATCTAAGATTACTCGGCAGCCACCTATATCGTGCATTCGCTTCAGATTTATTGCGTTTTCACTTTTACCATCCAACGAGGCTCTTTGTAACTTATCTATAATAGTTGGCAAGCGCTTTAAGCGTCTAACTATAGTCGCCGATTCTAGCAAATGAAGCTTTTTTACATGTTTCCATACGAGGTTTTTAATAATAGTCAGCGGATATAAATGTGCTGCACGATAGTTTTGTACAACCTCTATTGCAAAGTCAAAATCACCTTCATTTTTACGAAAAATACGACCAGCCTTTTCAACTTGCTTACGTGAGTAGGCTAGTTGTTGTTTAGACTTTTGATATTGTTCGTTCACCATTGGAAAGTTACTCTTTATCAGCTGCATTGCTAAAATAATATTACAGAGTTAAGTGATTGAAGTCATCCTGCAAATTGCATAAATACGCTTATAGAAAATATAGTTTAGGCATGCGTGCACTGAGCTTTATTAATCGAGTAAGGGAAATTGCTCTGCAATAGACGAGTCAGTACTTTTTGCTACCCAGCCCTCTGTATTGTTAAATAAGCGAATGGCAGTAAACTCAGGGTCGCTTCCCATATCAAACCAATGCGGGGTAAGTTCAGGTACTGAAATTAAATCGCCTTGTTGGCAAAGTACCTGATAAACCTTATTGCCTAAATGCAGGCAAAATAGCCCTTGGCCTTTTACAAAAAAACGCACTTCGTCTTCATTATGAGTATGTTCAAATAAAAACTTTTTGCGCAGCTCTGATGCGCCAAGATTACCTTTAGCTAGAGATATAACGTCTACTGTTTGATAGCCATTTTCGATTTTTAACCGATCTATATCGCTTTTGTACGCACTAATAATTTGCTCATGGGTGGTGTGCTCATTAATATCTGCATTTGTTTGCCACTGTTCAAAACGTACGTTTACTTTAGCTAGTTGCTTTGCAATATCATCAGCATTTGATGTGTTTACAAGTGCTTTGGTTGCATCGTTGTCGGCATACACTGTTAATTGGCTCATACTAATTGCCCCAATTTAAATTGGCTAAAGTCATTAATATAAGGGTGTGCTTTAGTGCTTGCTTGCCCATCACGAATTAAATGTAGTGTTTTTAAGCCTGCAGCTTGCGCGGCATCAAGTTCACCGGCTACATCACTTAAAAAGAGTATTTCTGCTGCTTTAAACGGTAATAGCTTAACAATAGTGTTATAGGCTGTTTGTTCTTGTTTTGCGCCAACTTTGGTGTCAAAAAAGTCAGTAAACAAGCTGCTAATGTCGCCATAATCACTGTATTTAAAAAGTAGCTGCTGCGCTTTTACCGACCCTGACGAGTACACATACAAAGTAATATCGTTGTTGTGTTGAGCTTGTAAAAAATCAAATGCATCTGGGTATAAATGACCTTTAAAATCACCGTGTTCATACCCTGTTTGCCAAATTAAGCCTTGTAACTGCTTAAGTGGAGTGATTTTTTTATCTTCATCAATCCAGGTAAGTAAAGTGCTAATGACTTCTTCTATATCGGCGTTTGGCTTTTCGACAAGGGCTTTTATGGCATTAATTTGCTCGGCTACATCTGGCTTATCAGCATTGGCACGTACAAAGGTAGGTAACTGCTTTGCCGCGTAAGGAAACAACACCTCTTTAACAAACGAGATGCGGGTTATTGTGCCTTCGATGTCGGTTAAAATAGCTTTAATCATTTAGTTACTCCCGCTTGAATACCGATTATTTTCAGGCGCTCTAGTTCGCAACTAAATAAAAACTCTAAGGCTTCTAGGTGGCGACGAACTTCATCAATATTACGCCCTACTGCATATAAGCCATGACCACGTATCAGTACGCCGTGCTCTATCGGCGTATGTAAATGATGGTCACTGACCAGCAGGCTTAATCGGTCAATATCTTGATCGTTATCGAAAATAGGAATGCTCAGCGTTTCTAAATGCGAAGTAAAGCCGCTCAGTGCTTTTTGCATTTCATAGCCTGTTAAATCAAGTTGATGCCTTTGGGTAATTTGCGACAGTACGGTGGCGGCTACAGAGTGAGTATGCAAAACACACTGTGCATCAGGTATAAGCTGATACAAACTTAGGTGTAATTGTGTTTCTGCCGATGGCTTTACAGCTCCTGCTAGGCGCTCGCCTTGGTGGTCTAATTGCAAAAAATGCTCTTGCGTAAGTGAGCCTTTATCGTGCCCACTTGCCGTAACAACAAAGCCAGTGCTAGTACGAGCTGAAAAATTTCCACCTGTTGCGGGTACCCAGCCTTTTTGGCTAACCCATTTTCCGGCTTCAATAAGTTGTGAAATAGCGGTATTGTTTTGCATACATTCCTCACTAATGAGCGTAAAGTTAATTGTTTTTAGACGGCTATACTTCTGTTTTAAGCAATGATAGCATCGCTTTAAGCGCAAAACCATCATTAAGGGCATCACGTGTTTGAAAGTAAATTACCAAATTTAGGCGTTAGTATATTTAGCCAAATGAGTGGGTTGGCTAATGAGTTTTCGGCAATTAATCTCTCTCAAGGCTTTCCTGAGTTTGATGCTCCTGATCTTTTAAAAACGCAGCTAAATTATTATGTACAGCAGGGCGTTAATCAATATTCACCTTCAAGTGGCGTACCACGATTACAGCAACAAATTGCTGATTTAGCAAAGCGCAAATATGCAGCTGATATAAACGCAGCTGATCAAGTTACTGTTACCTCGGGTGCAACAGAGGCATTGTTTGTAGCTATTCAAACAATTGTTCGCCCAAGTGATGAAGTGATTGTATTTGACCCTGCATATGACTCTTACCAACCCGCAATTGAACTTGCTGGTGGGAAGTCGGTACACATTGCTTTAAGTGCGCCAAATTACACTATTGATTGGCAAGTAGTAAGCCAAGTAATTACTAAAAATACCCGTGCAATTATTATTAATACGCCTCATAACCCAAGCGGTAAAATATTACAGCCACAAGATATAAAAGCGCTTAAAAAGTTAGTTGGTACTCACAATTTTTATGTAATAAGCGATGAGGTATATGAGCACATTACGTTTGATCAGCAACCGCATTTAAGCGTATTACGCGATGATGAATTATTTGCCAAAAGCTTTGTTGTATCGAGTTTTGGTAAAACGTTTCACAGCACGGGCTGGAAAATGGGTTACTGTATTGCACCTGCAGATTTAGCTGTCGAATTTAGAAAAATTCATCAGTACGTTACGTTTTCAAGTTTTACCCCCGCACAGCATGCGCTTGCCGATATGCTCGAGCAGCAAGGCGAGCATATAGATGAGCTAAGTGGGTTTTATCAGCAAAAACGCGACTTATTAGCGAGCCATTTAAGTAACAGCCGTTTTAAAATTTTACCTAGCCAGGGCACTTACTTTTTATTATTAGATTACAGTGATGTATCGGATTTAAACGATGTTGAATTTTGCCATTGGTTAGTTGAGCAAGCCGGTGTTGCGGCTATTCCGTTAAGTGTTTTTTATCAAAATCCACCAACCGACAAAGTAATTCGTTTATGCTTTGCTAAAAACGACAACACTCTCATAGAGGCTGCGCAAATATTATGTCAACTTTAACCATTACAGCATTGCAAAGTTCGCTTTATTGGCTTGATAAAGACGCTAATTTAGCCATGTTTAATAAACAACTTGAAGCAATTACGCATCAGCCCGATCTTATTTTACTGCCTGAAACATTCTCGACTGGCTTTGCTATTAATGTAGATTGTGCAGAGCCTGAAAACGGTAAAGTACTGACTTGGTTAAAAGCGCAGGCTCACAAACATAATGCGGTTATTGCGGGTTCGGTACTTGTTGCACAAGGCGATAAAAAAGCGAATCGGTTTTATTGGGTAAAGCCCGATGGTGAGGTGAATTATTACGATAAGCGTCATTTATTTCGCTTAGGCAGCGAGGGCGATTACGTTGTAGCAGGTCAAGCGCGCAAAGTTTTTGAAATCAATGGTTTTAAACTATTACCGCAAGTATGTTATGACCTGCGTTTTCCGGTATTTCAACGCAATAATAACGACTACGATGTAATGATAAACGTAGCAAATTGGCCTGCTGTGCGCCGCCATATTTGGGATACGTTACTTATGGCGCGTGCAATGGAAAACCTATGCTACGTAGTAGGCGTTAATCGTGTGGGGGAAGACGGTAATGGTGTGGCGCACAATGGCGGTACCGCAGTATACGACTTCAAAGGCGATGCCTTAACTAAAGCGCAAGATGACGCTGAGCAACTAGTTACTATCACGCTTGAAAAAGCACCACTGGATGAGTTTAAAGCAGCGTTTCCTGCCTATTTAGATGCAGACTCTTTTACATTAATATAGACACGTTAATTTAGCGCAGAGCCAATAAAGTGTTAAAATAGTCGCTGATATTTTTGTTGGCGGCTAATATACATTATGAACACTTTAATCACTCCTGTAATTTTAGCTGGTGGCATAGGCTCTCGTTTGTGGCCGCTTTCTCGCCAAGCAATGCCTAAACAATTTTTACCGCTACTAAATGAAAACACGTCATTACTGCAAAGTACATTGGCGCGTGTTTCTAATGAGTTGTTTGATAATGCTATTTTAGTGTGTAATGAGCAGCACCGATTTATTGCCGCCGAGCAAGCTGCAAGCTCAATTCCTAGTGCATTATTACTCGAACCCAAAGGTAAGAATACCGCTCCTGCCATCGCATTAGCCGCCCACTATGCACTGCAAAATGGGATTACCGGCCCGCTATTAGTGATGCCTGCCGATCATCATATTAAAAACTTTGATGTATTAACAGCTAAGCTCCCTGAAGCTGTAAAACTTGCTGCGCAAGGAAAGCTAGTTACGTTTTCGATTACTCCTACAGAGGCGCATACTGGTTATGGCTATATAAAACAAGGTGCGGCTATTGCTGGAACGGGTTGTTACGATGTTGCTCAATTTAAAGAAAAGCCTGACTTAGATACAGCGAACCGTTATTTAGCTCAAGGTGGTTATAGCTGGAATAGCGGCATGTTTTTATTTACCCCTGCAGCCTATTTAAAAGAGCTCGAGCGGTTTGCGCCAAAAATAGCAACGAGTGTCGCTGCAGCGGCGCAATTTACTAAAGATTTAGGGTTTACCCGCCCAAGCAACAGTGCGCTTGAACACTGCCCAAGCGATTCAATTGATTACGCCATTTTAGAGCGCAGTAATAACGTAGTTGTTATGCCTGTTGATTTAAAATGGAGTGATGTAGGTAGTTTTTCATCCCTTGATGCGCTTACAAAAAAAGATGAAAACGGTAATAGTTTAAATGCTAATTATATGGCTCAAAAAAGTACTAATAACTTAGTTATTAACGAGGCTGAACACACTATTGCCACGCTTGGAGTAAGCAATTTAGCAATTATTCATACTCATGATGCCACGTTAATTGCAAATCAAAATGAGCTGGATTCTCTGCCTTTGTTGCTTAAGGAAATTGCTACAACACAGGCTGATAAACTTAACCATCATCAAGTGGTTTTTCGCCCGTGGGGAAATTACCGTACTTTGGTTGAGGGTACTGGCTTTAAAGTTAAAAAAATTACTGTTAACAGCGGTGCTAAGCTTTCGACGCAGCGCCATCAGCATCGTGCTGAACATTGGGTTGTGGTTTCGGGTATTGCAGATGTGTGTATTAATGAGCAAGCGTATACGCTAACGCACGACCAATCGTGTTATATCGCCGCAAAACAAATTCATAGCTTGGCTAATAATCAAAAAGAGCCGTTAATTGTCATTGAAGTGCAAACCGGTGCTGTACTTGATGAAAGCGATATAGAGCGATTTGATGATAAATATGGAAGAGGCTAATAATTAGCTATTTTAAAGCTAATTCACTATTACTCTAACTGCCCACGCACAAACTTTAAATATTGCTCTAAGCTGCGTTGCCACAGATCTAGCGCTTCATCAAGCATGTCGTTATGTGGCTTTTTATCGAGTAAACGGCGCTCTATTTTTTTAAGCTCAATACCATAGCGATTAAAACCAAGTTGCAGAGCGGTACTTGCTTGGCGATGTAAAAGCTTAATGCATTGCTCTGGTTGTTGGTCAATAAGCTTTTGACAGCGAATTAGCTTGTTACGCGCCGAGAGCACAAACTCATTATAAATCGACGACACTTCATCTTCACTAAATGAGCTGGTGAGTGTTTCGGCCGCTGTTTTGTCATACAAGGTATCAATAAGTTCTACTGCAATACTCGCAGTTTGATTAGATTGAGAGTCGCTAAGTGCTTGGCGAAGCTTTTCGTGCTTAATAGGCTTGCCTACAATGTCTTTTATTCCTAATTCTAAATATTCTTTTACTTCGTCAGGGCTAAGGCTTGCAGTAAATGCGAGTACTGGAGTTCGTTGATTTTTATGATCAATGCGTTTTAGACGTTTAAGTACTTCTTGGCCTGTTAAATCAGGTAGGTTCATATCAAGCAAAACAACATCGAAGTGGTGAGCTTGCATGAGCTCTATGGCGCTTTTCCCATCTTTTGCGAGCTTAATTTTGTGCTCATCGTCGGCCATAAATTCTATAGCAATTTTTTGATTTAAATCTAAATCTTCAACCAGTAGTACATCAAGACCTGTTAAGTAATCTTTAGTTTGATGGCGCTGCTCTACAAGGCTTAATTCACCTAAAGTAAAAGTAACGGTAAAGCTAAATACACTACCAGTACCAAGCTGGCTGGCTATTTCGAGTCGGCTACTGAGCTTTTCAAGCAGGCGACTGGTAATAGCTAAGCCAAGGCCAGTTCCGCCTTTTTCTTTTCCTGCGCTACTTTGTACATAAGGTTCTGTTAAGTAGGCTATCTCATCATTTTCTATACCTGGCCCTGAATCTTTGACACTAATTTTTATAGTGTGCTCAAGTTGTTTTTCTAATACTAAATCAACCTGAATTTTAACGGTTCCGTGGTCTGTAAACTTAATGGCATTACCTACTAAATTAATAATTATTTGCCTAAGTTTTTGCTGGTCGCAGTAATAACAGGCTTGCTCAGGAATATTACATATTAGTTCAAACTTGAGTTGCTTTTGCTCGGCGAGAGGGCTTAGTAATAAGCATAAATTATTAAGCCATGTTTTAAACTCTACATCTTCTTCGTAAAGCGCTTCGTCACTTTGATCTAGGCTCGCGTAATCAAGGACCTTATCTACCAATAAGTTAAGTGATTCGGCAGAATTTATAATCGCTTCGCAATAGGCTTTATTGCGGGTATCACTTGTTTGGTTCATAACAAGTTGGGCGCTGCCTAAAATACCGTTTAGCGGGGTGCGAATTTCGTGGCTTATAGTTGATAAAAAGAGCCCGCGTATTTCTAAATCTTTTTGTGCTTTATCGGCTAATTTATTGAGGTGCTGCTCTCTGCGCTCATTACATAATAACGCCATACCTGCAGCATAAAACATGGGAGCAATTACGCCATTTAAAAATAATAATGAGCTAAACCAGCCGTTTACTAAAAGATTTTTTTGTTCAATGTTATCCATAAATAACGAGCGGCCAATAAAGCTTAAAGCAACAAGCGTTAAAATGGTTATGTATACAATGCTGCCATTAGGATAGGGTTTGCGTGCACACTTAATAAATATAAACAGTAAAAAACCGGCTTCTGCTATGTGTTGTATATCGGATGCAATCACTCTTTCGTGTAAAGATGGGTCAAAAAAGGTGTAATAGCCAAGCATTACAGTGCAAAAAGCGGTCACTGAGCAGAGTAATTTAAAACCAATACCGCGATAATTTAAAAACTGACTAAGTGAAAGGCAGTGCACTATTGATGCGGCAAACATCATGCTACTGGCAGCGCTAATAATTACTAAATTATGTGTATCACCAACAAGAGTAAAGCCAATAACAGAGCCTAATAGCAATATGGGATAAAAAATGTATAGCAGCGTGCCCGATATTTGTTTGTTTGTTCGCCATGTCAAAAAGTTAAGTAAGGTCATTACGACCATGATGGCGATGCTGGCAAAGTAAAGAGTGAAGGAGTCGAGCATTAATATTCCAGCAAAGTAGCTATTAAACTAAAGTTATCAAAAGTATACACTTATACCAATCCTCAAAACAGATTACTTAATTAAGCTAATTGTTATTAGATAAGTATATAGCACATACAAAAACAGACACCTAAGTGTCTGCTTTTAAATTTAAACTAAATATTTGATTAACGAATTTCATCAGGGATATTTTGTTGTGCCCACGATAGAAGTTCAATACGGTTACGACATTTAGTTTTTCTAAATGCGCTGTATAAATGTGTTTTAACAGTATGTGGACTAATACTTAAATCTTCTGCGATCTCTTTATTTTTCGAACCTTTACTCATTAGTGAGATTATTGCTTTTTCTCGCTTAGTAAGTTTAACAGGCTCAATATCACCTTCGGTTAGTTTATGCAGCGCATCTTTATTAAATTGCAGCATACGATTTAATGCATTACACATAATATCGCGACGGTACCAAAGTTGATCTTCAAGTAGTAAGCGAATACCTTTCATTAATACATCGGCGTTATCTGTTGTGTAAAATACGCCACGAATACCGCTTAACAATGCACGATTAGCAAGCTCAGGGTTTTCGTCTAAATTAAATAATATGATATCGCATTTAATACGTAGGTTTACTAGTTGTTCTTTTAGTTTTCCCCATGCATCCTTGCTTGATGTTTCAATAAACAAAAGTCGAGTCCCTTCAGGTATGTCTAAAATATTAGTACCTGTGGTTACGTCAAGGCCTTGCGTTTTTAACAAAGGTTCTAAAACGTTAATACCAATAGTGTTAATTGGCTCTTGATCTAATAACAAAAAGGCTGAACTGCTCATGTTTTTTATACTCTTTTATAAAGCTGACTGACTAAGTTTACCACGACTTCCACACCTTTTGTATTAGAAAATCGCTGATGTACTCAATAACAAATACGATATTACGATTATTTAAACACAAAATGTTGCAAATAAGTAACTATTTATTCTTTATAACTATGAAAATTATAACATTTGTAACTAATTAATTGAGTGGAACAATTTAATAAAAACTTTTAATTATTTTACTTTTTTTACATTTTGATAAGGTGGCCAGCCCATTTCTTTACCGCCAAGCATGTGTAAATGTATGTGATAAACAGTTTGCCCACCATGTTCGTTACAGTTCATAACTACGCGGTATCCGTCCTCAGCAAAATTATGTTGCTTAGCTAATTTAGCTGCAACTACGTATAAGTTGCCTACTAAATGTGAGTTTTCAGGATTTATATCATTTATAGTAGCAATTGCTTTTTTTGGGATAATTAACACATGAAATGGCGCTTGTGGGTTTATATCTTTAAATGCGAGAGTGTTTTCATCTTCGTAAATAATATCTGCTGGAATTTCACGATTAATGATTTTGGTAAAAATAGTTTCTTGGCTCATAGTGTGTTCCTAATTAAGTGTTGTGAATTTTAAGCTCACTAATGACAAACTTTCAAAGCAGTGTCAAACTGAAATCAAATAAAGGAGTTAATATGCTTAAACCAATTTTAATAAGTAGTGCAGTTGCATTACTACTTAGTTTTTCGGCTAATGCTGAGAATATTCACTTTCCAGAAGAATTTGTACCACTGCAAGTGGGCGATAAAATGCTAGAAAGCTCTTTGTTTAGTCGTATTGATGATGTAGAGCTTGCTCCCGGAACTTATCAGCTTAGGCTAAAGTACACCGATTTATATGAAGATGATTATGACACGCATGAAGTTGTGGAGTCGGAACCATTTTGGGTAAGTGTAACTGTTGAAGCAGGTAAAGATTATACCTTAGTGTTTAATCGTGCTGAAAATTCAGTATCTGCAAAAGTATTTGCAGAAGCACCACAAGTTAGTTTAAAAGCAAAAAGTAGCGCTGTTGCTAAGCCTTTAAGTGTTATTTCTAACACGCAGCTAGCAAGCAATAAACCGGTAATGCAAAATACAATGCCTGCAGGACCTTCACGTCCTAGTCAGCCAATAAAGCCGATAGCACCAATTACAGGTAAAGGAATGCCAAGTGCGCCGCAAATGCTTGATTTTTGGTGGCAACAAGCTACAACTACAGAGCGTAAAGCTTTTTTAGAAAAAGTAACAAAGTAAAATAACAGAAAAACAAAAAGGGCCAAATTTGGCCCTTTTTAGTTTCTAGTTAACGCTATTTATTCAAATAATGCGTCAATAGTACCTTGCGCAAGAGGGTGATACCCAGGGCGTGCTTTTAAGTACACGCTTTGTGCCCAGTCTTTTTTACCGTTAGTGATAAGTGATTTATATAACGGCACAATTAACTTACGACGGCCAATACCTGATAAGTGCTTATTAAGCGCAGGATAAATTGGTTGATAACCATTACCTACTGCTAGCATAAACCAAGCAAACGCACGTTCAGCGTTAGTTGATTGCGTTAGGTTAAATTCACTATCAAGCTCGCTCATTTTCTCTATGCTTAAATCGCGTGGTAAGTTATTTAAAAAGTGTAGCCACTCATGCACAGACCAATCAGCCGTTGGTAGTTGAGCTGCTGTTGTGTCGCCTTTCAACCATGCTGCTGTTGCAGTATCTACTTTATCAAATGCATCAGAAGTAGGGTTTGGCGCATCACTTGGTAAGCCAGGCTCAAAAATCCATTCGTTTACTTTATCCATACTTACAACACCAGGGTACTTCTCAATTAAGTTAGCTTTTAAGTAAGTAACAAATTGCGCGGTAGTAAGTGATTTAAACGAAAATTCTTTAAAGTATGCTTTTACAAACGGGTCAAACTTATCGCGGCCATATTTGTTTTCTAGATAGATTAAAAATAACTGACCTTTAGTGTAAGGCACTGAGCTAAACGCATCGTCTGGGTCGCGGCCATTAAGTTTTAAATTAAGGCGTGTATCTGGTGCATCAATTGTTTTAATTTGTGCGCGTAAAGACGCTGAATCAAGTGCTTGTTCCATAACCGCACGGTCATGACCAAATACTTCTTCCATAATGCGGTTTTCAACGTACGAGGTAAAACCTTCGTTTAACCATAAATCTTCCCACGTTGCGTTAGTTACTAAGTTACCTGACCAAGAATGAGCAAGCTCATGGGCAATAAGGTTCACTAAGCTTTTATCACCGGCAACAACCGTTGGGGTTATAAATGATAAGCGTGGATTTTCCATGCCACCAAACGGAAAGCTAGGCGGTAGCATTAATAAGTCGTAACGACCCCATGCATATTCGCCGTACATAGCGTTTGTTTTGTCGATCATGGCTTGGGTGTCGTCAAACTCAGCAACTGAGGCATCTAAAATAGTAGGCTCAGCAAATATGCCCGTTTGATGCGACATTGCTTTAAATTCTAAGTTACCTGCGCCAATAGCAATTAGGTAAGGTGAAATTGCTTGCGGCATATCAAAAATGTAGTCGCCATCTTTATAAAGCGCATCTTTGTTATCAGCACTCATTACAGCACGTATATCTTTTGGTGTATGAATTCGTGCAGAGTAAGTTACACGCATTGCGGGTGTATCTTGCACTGGGATCCAACTACGCGCATGAATTGCTTGCGATTGGCTGTACATGAATGGGTGCGTTTTACTTGCCGTTTGCTCTGGTGTTAACCACTGCAGGCCAGATGCTTCAGGACGGCTGTTGTAGTAAATACGAACTACCTCAGCTTGGTTTTTAAACACAATGGTAAGCTTTGAGCCTTTAACATCATCTCGCTTAGCTAAATCAAAAGTCGCTTTTTTCCAGTTACCGCTTTGATCTTTGTACATTACTTTATCAATGTCTAAGTCGCGGGTATCAAGTACGAGAGTTCTACTTTTGCTGTTGTTCCACTGAAGAGTATGCTCTACAAAACCTTCTAACTGCTTGTCGGCAAAATCGACATCTAAATCAAGGTTTAAGTGAGTAGTAACAACATCATCAAGGTTAGCATACGAGTTTTGGTCAATCGCATTAGCCATTGCTTGCGAACACATACCCGCCATAGCGAGGCTTAAAAAAAGAGGTTTAATTTTCATCATTACTCTGAACACAAATAAAAAAGTGCTGGTTTTATATCACGATTGACACGGCGGGTTGAGTGATTTTTACAATCTAGTGCCACATTTGCGACGATGAGGTAAACTATTGCGATTAGTTACCGGTATTTTTAGAGAGCTTTGTGGCGCATTCATTACACTCATTACATACATTCGCATTAAACAGCCAATGCCAAAATTTTGTTGAAATTACTCAGCTTGAGCAACTTAAAACGCAAAGTTTTAGTGCACCGTTTTGTTTGCTAGGCGAGGGCAGTAATACCGTATTTTTAAATGACTACATGGGTACGGTTATAAAAATAGCCTTAAAAGGCATTAAAATTACCGAGCGTGAGAGCGACACACTAATAAGTATTGCTGCAGGCGAAAACTGGCATCAACTAGTCAGTTATTTATTAGAGAAAAATATACCCGGGCTTGAAAATCTAGCACTTATACCGGGCACTGTTGGCGCATCGCCGGTACAAAATATTGGTGCTTATGGCGTTGAGATAGCTAAATTTGTTGAATTGGTAGAATACTTCGATATAACCACTAAAACTATGCACTCACTAAATAACGAGCAATGTGAATTTGCTTACAGAGACTCAATATTTAAAAATGCTCTCAAAAATAAAGCGGTGATCACGCAAGTGCATTTAGCGCTCCCAAAAAAATGGCAACCAGTATTAAGTTATGGCCCCCTGCAGCAGCTCTCAAGCATTACCCCGCAAGCAGTATTCGATCAGGTTATAAAAACGCGCAATAGCAAATTACCTAACCCACATACACTTGCCAATGCGGGTAGCTTTTTTAAAAACCCAATAATAACCAACCAGCAGTTAGCTGAGCTATTAAAGGAATTTGCAGATTTACCTCATTACGAATATGGACAAAGCCATCACAAGGTCGCAGCAGGTTGGCTAATCGATAAAAGTGGTTTAAAAGGGCACCGTGAGGCTGGTATAGAAGTGCATCAACAACAAGCATTAGTACTTGTTAATCACGGAAATAGTGAGGGTATTGACCTAATAAAAATGATTAAACACATTCAGCAAGTGGTTTATACGCGTTACAGCATTATGCTAGAACACGAAGTGCGTTTAATAGATGCGCGCAGCGAATGCCATATTAACGCGGAGCCTGAGCAATGAAAGCACCTGATGGAAACAAACTCGCTATTTTAAATGCACTTAACCAAGGGGGCTTTGTATCTGGCCAAGCCTTGGGTGAAAAGCTAGGAATTAGCCGAGCTGCGGTGAGTAAACATATCAAAACGTTACAAGAAATGGGCTTGGATATTTTTAAAGTGACTGGCAAGGGCTACTGTTTGAATAGTCAGGTGGGCCTTTTAAATAAAACACAAATTGATCAGCACTACAAAGCGCTAGGTGCTAATACTGCCTATGTAGAAGTACACCCTATTATTGATTCGACCAACAGCGAGCTTATGCGCCGTATACAGGCTAAAACAGCGCTTGAGTCTGGCACTGTTATTGTTGCTGAAATGCAGCAAGCAGGGCGCGGCCGACGCGGCCGTGTTTGGCAATCCCCATTTGGCGCTAATTTGTATTACAGTTACTTTTGGCGTTTAGATGACGGGCTTCAAGCTGCAATGGGTGTATCAATTGCGGTAGGCCTTGCTGTTTATGATGCAATTAAAGCGTTATACCAAATTGACGTAGAGCTTAAATGGCCTAACGATATTTATATAAATAAACAAAAACTTGCAGGTGTATTGGTTGAATTAGATGGGCAACCGCAAGGACCTTGTCAGTTAGTGATTGGTATAGGTATTAATTTACAAATGCCTGAGAGTTTTAGCCAACATATAGACCAAGCGTGGACCGACTTAAATCAACATACTCAAAAGCTTGATAAAAACCAGCTGGTGGCGTCACTTACTTATTATTTAGAGCAGCGTTTAGTGCAGTATCGTCAAACTGGCTTACAAGATATGTATGAGCAATGGAATTCGCTTAATGCGTTTGCTGGCGATTATGTTGAGCTAAATACAGGGCACCGAAGCTGGCGTGGAATATGTGAAGGTATTGACCCTCAAGGTGGAATACGAATTCGCCAAGATGGTGAAGTAAAAAGTTATTACGGTGGGGAAGTATCCCTCAGAAAGGCGCAAGTATGAGATTACTGATCGACGTGGGAAATACATCACTAAAAGCTGTGCTGTGGCATAACGAGCAAGCACAACCAGCAGATATAAATAACCTGCCTTGGTTACAAATAACTGAAGTGATTTATGCGTGCGTAGGGCGCAGTGATTTACTAAACGATATTCGCGCGCAAGCGGCTAGCAATAATATTACTTGCTTTGAAGCCAAGGTAACCAAAACGCTTGGAGATCTTGTATGCGCTTACGAGCATGTGGGTAACTTAGGCATAGACAGGTGGCTTGCGCTTATTGCAGGCTTTACGTTATATCCAAACACAGCATGTATTGTTGTTGATGCGGGTACTGCGACAACAATTGATGTGCTCGATAGTGAAGGCCTACATTTAGGTGGCTGGATTTTACCCGGGCTTGATTTAATGACCTCGTCGCTTACACAAAACACCCAACGTGTTTTTGATGACGGTAAAACACCGTTTACTAATGAATTGGGTAAAAACACGCCAAATGGTTTAAAAAATGGTGCCTTAGTGGCAACCATCGGGGCAATTGAGCAAGCTAAGCTGAATTTAACGGCTCAAAAAACAGAACAAGCAACACAAATTATTTTTGCTGGTGGCTATGGCTCACTATTGCAGCAGCAATTTGCAGGAAGTATTTTTGATTCATTGCTCGTAATGAAGGGATTGAATTATTGGTACGAATTAACCGAAACAGTATAAAAAAGTGCAAAAAACGCGTTTTCGCGTGAATATTGAGCATTTAAACTAAAAATTTACACTTTTTTTAATTTTATTGTTGCATCCCAATAAACCTTACTCTAATATCTCGCCCCGTACTAAAGCAGTGCCGACTTAGCTCAGCTGGTAGAGCAACTGACTTGTAATCAGTAGGTCAACCGTTCGACTCGGTTAGTCGGCACCACTTTCCTTTTACCGGAAGTGAATTAGTAGAGAATTATCGTGGAGGGGTTCCCGAGCGGCCAAAGGGATCAGACTGTAAATCTGACGGCTCAGCCTTCGCTGGTTCGAATCCAGCTCCCTCCACCACTTTATTCTTGACGGTTAGAGGTAGTTTAAGAACAGATTTTTATGCGGGCATCGTATAATGGCTATTACCTCAGCCTTCCAAGCTGATGATGCGGGTTCGATTCCCGCTGCCCGCTCCAGTTCTTGTGTTGCTGATATAGCTCAGTTGGTAGAGCGCACCCTTGGTAAGGGTGAGGTCGGCAGTTCGACTCTGCCTATCAGCACCAGTCCTAAGAATCTCCTTGATTACTTCCTTTATCTGTCAGAAAATACTATTTGAAAAAATTAACTTAATCTACCTCTGGTGGATTATTTTCATATGTAATTTAGATACACAAAACTGATAGGTTCCGTCATGGCAAAAGAAAAGTTTGAACGCGTAAAACCGCACGTAAACGTTGGTACAATCGGCCACGTTGACCACGGTAAAACTACACTAACTGCAGCAATCACTAACGTACTTGCAAAAGTATACGGCGGTGTTGCTAAAGATTTCGCATCAATCGACAACGCTCCA
>NZ_PJAV01000115.1:0-19023 GCF_002836695.1 Pseudoalteromonas sp. 78C3 | reverse complement strand
AGGCCATTTTGGTTTAAACTGCGCGCAATTTAAATACATCATTACTCCTTTGGAGGGTAGCGCTATTATTAGTACAGCTAATGTCACCATGCAATTTGGTGCTAAACCATTATTTGAAAATATCTCAGCAAAATTTGGCGACGGAAACCGTTACGGTTTAATCGGTGCAAATGGTTGTGGTAAATCAACATTTATGAAGATTCTAAGTGGTGAGCTCGAAGCGTCTTCAGGTAATGTAAGTACTGATCCAAATGAACGTGTTGCTAAACTAAACCAAGACCAGTTTGCCTACGAAGAATACTCAGTAATTGATACTGTGATCATGGGTCACAAAGAGCTGTGGAAAATAAAACAAGAACGCGACCGTATTTACTCTTTACCAGAAATGAGTGAAGACGACGGTATGAAAGTAGCCGATCTTGAAACTGAGTTTGCTGAAATGGATGGTTACTCTGCTGAATCTAAAGCAGGCGAGCTTCTATTAGGCGTAGGTATTGGCACAGACCAACACTTTGGTCCAATGTCAGAAATTGCACCTGGTTTTAAGCTGCGCGTACTACTTGCACAGGTGTTGTTTTCAGACCCAGATATAATGCTACTTGATGAGCCTACCAATAACTTGGATATTTACACCATCAAGTGGTTAGAAGACGTGTTAAACCAACGCGACTGTACCATGATAATCATCTCGCATGACCGTCACTTTTTAAACTCTGTGTGTACTCACATGGCCGACATTGACTACGGTGAGCTACGTATTTACTCAGGTAACTACGACGAATACATGTTTGCAGCAACGCAAGCACGTGAGCAACTACTTAGCGAAAACGCGAAGAAGAAAAACCAAATTGCTGAACTTCAACAGTTTGTATCACGTTTCTCTGCTAACGCATCTAAAGCTAAGCAAGCAACATCGCGCGCTAAACGTATCGACAAAATTCAGTTAGACGAAGTTAAAGCGTCTTCACGCCAAACGCCGTTTATTCGCTTCGACCAAGAAAAGCAGTTATTCAGAAACGCGCTTGAAATGAATAACTTAACGCAAGGTTTTGACGACAACACGTTGTTTTCTGGACTTGAAGGTTTAGTAGAAGTTGGCGAACGTATTGCTATTATTGGTGAAAATGGTGTTGGTAAAACAACATTACTTAATACATTAGCTGGGCGCTTAGCTCCTAAAGCCGGTGAGTTTAAGTTCTCAGAAAATGCAAATATTGGTTACTACGCGCAAGATCACGCAGATGAGTTTGCAACCGACATGAACTTGTTTCAGTGGATGGAGCAATGGCAACAAGAAGGCGACGACGAGCAAGTGGTTCGCAGCTTCTTAGGTCGTATGTTGTTCTCTCAAAACGATATTAAAAAGTCAGTTAAAGTAATTTCAGGTGGTGAGCAAGGCCGCATGCTGTTTGGTAAAATTATGATGCATAAACCAAACATATTGCTAATGGATGAGCCAACCAACCACATGGATATGGAATCTATTGAAGCGCTTAACTTAGCACTTGAAGCCTACGAAGGTACATTAATGTTTGTATCGCACGATCGTCAATTTGTATCATCGGTAGCTACCCGAATTTGGGAAGTTAAAGATGGTAAAATCATTGACTTTAGAGGCAACTACGCAGAATACCTAGCGAGTAAAGAAGCTTAATTAGCTATTTACCCGTTAACCCTAAAAAGCCATGTTTAAACATGGCTTTTTTTGTTTTTGTGGCTTTGTATTAGTCGCAATTAATATGGCTTTGGGTATAATACCCGGCTTAAACAGGACATAAGTCCGCTATTTTAAAAATACATTACTGAGGAGTATTTATGACTGTTGGCATTATTATGGGTTCTAAATCAGATTGGCCAACCATGGAACATGCAGCACTTATGCTTGAGCATTTTGGCATTAAGTACGAAACTAAAGTCGTGTCTGCACACCGCACTCCTCAATTACTTGCTGATTACGCAAGTTCAGCCGCAGAACGTGGTATTAAAGTTATTATTGCTGGCGCTGGCGGCGCGGCTCATTTACCAGGTATGGCTGCTGCTTTTACGTCACTACCTGTACTTGGCGTACCTGTAAAATCAAAAGCATTAAATGGTGTTGATTCACTTTTATCTATTTGCCAAATGCCTAAAGGCGTTGCAGTGGGCACACTTGCAATTGGTGAGCCGGGCGCAGCAAACGCAGGTTTACTAGCCGCACAAATTTTAGGGTGTCAAAATTCAGAAATTTTTGCAAAAATTGAAGCGTTTCGTAAAGCTCAAACCGACACTATATTAGCTAATCCAAACCCTGCAGAGTAATAATGAATATTTTAATATTAGGTGCAGGGCAACTTGCACGTATGATGAGTCTTGCAGGCGCGCCGCTTAATTTAAATGTGGTTGCATACGATGTAGGCAGCAAGCAAATTAAGCATCCGCTAACTGGTGAGGTTTATAGCACGTCACTTGAGCAAGCAATATTAAACGCTGATGCAATTACTGCAGAGTTTGAGCACATTCCTGATGACGTACTAACACTTTGCTGTAACAGCAATAAGTTCTACCCAGGGAAAGCCGCTATTAAAACCGGTGGCGATCGCTCGCTTGAAAAAGCATTGCTTGATAAAACAAACGTAACTTGTGCGCCGTATCAATTAATTACTGAAAAAGCGCATCTAGGACACGCAGTTAAAACCCTCGGCAAGCCACTTGTTATTAAAACATGCCAAGCGGGTTACGATGGAAAAGGCCAATGGCGTTTAAAATCGGATAGTCAAATAGACGAAATTTGGTCACAAATGTCTGATTTTATTGCATCGGGTACGCAGCTTACCCCACATACGATTATTGCTGAAAAAATGATCCCGTTTGATCGTGAAGTATCTATTATTGGTGCGCGCGATAAACACGGTAATGTTGCTATTTATCCGCTAACAGAAAACGAGCACACAAATGGTGTGTTAACGCTTTCTATTGCCGGTAAAAATAATCACAGCGTTGAAGCGCAA
Source organism: Pseudoalteromonas sp. 78C3 (assembly GCF_002836695.1). Taxonomy (NCBI): domain Bacteria; kingdom Pseudomonadati; phylum Pseudomonadota; class Gammaproteobacteria; order Alteromonadales; family Pseudoalteromonadaceae; genus Pseudoalteromonas; species Pseudoalteromonas sp. 78C3. The sequence goes on along the minus strand of NZ_PJAV01000115.1, from coordinate 16,036 downwards.
GCAAACGATGCATTTACAAAAATAGCAAACGAGCTTAATTACGTTGGCGTATTAGCAATTGAGTTTTTTGATGTACAAGGCACGTTACTCGTTAACGAAATTGCACCGCGCGTACATAACTCAGGCCACTGGACGCAACAAGGCTGCCATTGCTCACAGTTTGAAAACCACATGCGTGCTGTTGCAGGTTTACCGCTTGGTAATACAGAGCTTAAACACATTACCGCGATGATAAACGTACTAGGGCAACCTAATATTCCAGCTGACGTACTAAAATACGCAGATGTGACTAGCCATTGGTACGGTAAAACTGCAAAACCAGGTCGTAAAATGGGCCATATAAACGTATCGGCCACTAGCATGAACGACCTAGCAGATAAATTAGGTGAGCTTACTGAATATTTACCTGAGCAAGACTACCCTGGTATTTTAAAAGCGGCTGCTAACATAATTCTTCATTAAATGGCTAACCGTTTTATTAAATGCCGAGCTTGCTCGGCATTTTTTTGTATTTAAAAAAGGCGCAAGGTTACCTAGATTGTGAAATAATGATTGGGTCTAAAATTTTACAGTGAAATTATTTAATGAAACTTAAAGCAATTTATAGCGCACTACTTGTTGCCGCTTCTTTTAGTCCTTTTTTTAGTAACAGTGCATTTGCATCAGACTCTCTTCGTGTTGCTACTTTTAATGTAAGTATGGATGCAACTAATCACACACCTAAAGGTGAGCAAGTTAAAAGTGATGCTTTAGTTAATGCACTTAAAGCAAACCACCAGCAAATTAAGAATATAGCGGAAATTATTCAACGTGTTCGCCCTGACATTATTTTACTTAACGAATTTGATTACATCCCAAAAGAGCAGGGAATTGAATACTTTAATAAGCATTATTTAAATGTAGGTCAGCAAAAACAAGCCGCTATTAATTACCCTTACTCTTATATTGCCCCTGTAAATACAGGCCTAGCCACTGAGTTTGATTTAGATAACGATGGCAAGAAAAATGGCGTGATGGGCGATGCACAAGGTTTTGGCTTTTTTGAAGGCCATTACGGTATGGCTATTTTGTCAAAATACCCAATCGATTTTGATAAAGTAAGAACCCTTCAAACCTTTAAATATAAAGACATGCCAAATGCACAAATGCCCGTAATGCCTAAAACAGGCGAAAACTGGTATAACACACAAGAATGGCAAGCGTTAAGACTTAGCTCTAAATCGTTTTGGGATTTACCTATTAACGTAAATGATAAAACCATTCATGTTATTGCATCTCACCCAACCCCCCCTGTATTTGACGGTGAAGAGGATAGAAACGGCAAACGTAACCACGATGAAGTAAGGTTAATTGCCGATTACGTTTCAAACGCTAAGTATATTTACGATGATAAAGGCGAAAAGGGCGGTTTAAAAACTTACTCTCGGTTTGTTATTTTAGGCGATTTAAATGCTGCACCAGAGGGCGATAAAGCCCGCACAAATACCACCGACCAACTGCTTAAAAACCCATTGATAAATGCAAGCTTTATTCCAAAAAGTGAGGGCGCTAGAGAGCAGTATGATGTGCCTTATGCACAAAATTACAGTGCTAATTGGCAAGCGCGTGTTGATTACGTTTTACCGTCAAACTACGGCTTAAAAATTAAGGATGGTGGTGTGTTTTGGCCTACTAAAACGAGTAATGAATATCGTTTAATTAAAGACAGAAACGCATCGAGCGATCATCGACTGGTGTGGCTTGATTTAATCGTTGAATAACGCCTATTAACAGAGGATGCGCTAGTAAACTGAGCTTTACCCTGTTTAATGGCTATTTATCTTAAAAAATTGCAATAACTTGAGTGCTTCTGCTTAAATACGGCTTAATTATAATAACCGTATAGAAGCACTATGATTTTTAATTTTTCTTCATCTAAAACGTTAGTGGCCTTAGCTGTTGCCTCAAGTGTCATGCTTGCAGGTTGTAGCGCGACCGCTAACACCTCATCAACACAGCAAAGTGCTTTACCAGCAACATCGGTTGCTGCGGTTGTAAACACGCCAGCAGATATCGGCTCACAAAAAATAACGCTAGAACAAGCAATGGCCGATCCGGATTGGATGGGCAATCAGCCAGAGAGCGCTTATTGGGCAAGCGATTCGGCTACTATTATTTATGCTCAAAAAGAGCAAGGTAATACACTACGCGATTTATTTAGCCAATCTGTTACTAGCCAAACAGCAGAGCAAATTGCACTTAATAAACTTCATACTGTGGGTTCAAATAAAGCCGTTTATTCAAAAAATAAAACAATGGCGGCCTACACCTTTAAAGGCAATGTATTTGTTAAAAACCTAAAAACGGGTGAACTTAAGCAAATTACAGCGACATCAGCGAGCGAGTCTAAACCACAATTTTTAAATAACGGCGATTTAGTTTACCGCCAAGGCAATGTGTTTTTTAACGTTGATTTAAAAACAGGCTTAACCACAGAGCTTGCTAACTTAAAACTTGCTGATGAGCCAAAAGGTATTGAAGAGCCAAGCACGTATATTGCTAAAGAGCAGCATAAATTGATTAAGTTTGTGGCGCTTCAACAAAAAAATAAAAAAGATAAGCAAGCACGTAATGAGCAAATTAATGAACAAAACGATTCAATTGCTAACACGGCTTACTACTTAGGTGACGGTAATAAAGTTGCAGAAGCGCAGCTTTCGCCAAATGGTGATGCACTGTTAGTCGTTGTACAAAAGCAAACAGATTGGCGTGGTGATGGCGATATTATGCCTAACTACATCACTGATGATGCAACCATTGAGCCTAAAAAAGCACGCCGCCGTGTAGCCGACGCTAAAGAAGAAACCTCAAAGCTTGTGTACATCAATTTAACTAACAAAGAGCAAACATCACTTAGCTTTAATACCTTACCGGGCTTTGACGAAGATGTTTTAGCCGCAGTTAAAAAAGAAAATTATGCACGTGATGGTAAAACATATAAGTCTAAAAAGGTGCCTCGTGGCATTAACCTTATTATGGACTGGGGTTTTGAGCAAAGCCCAATAGTATGGAACGATGACGGCTCGCAAGTGGCTGTCATGCTAGAAGCGTGGGACAACAAAGACCGCTGGCTTGCGAACGTTGATTTTGAAAGCAACAAACTTGTGTCGCAACATCGCCTGCATGACGATGCATGGATTGCTTACGCGTTTAACGACTTTGGTTGGTTACATAACTCAAACACGCTTTATTACCTATCGGAAGAGTCGGGTTACAGCCAGCTTTATAAAAAACCAATTAACGGCAAAGCAACCGCGCTAACACAAGGCCAATTTGAGGTTTCTAACTTAACGCTTGCCAGCGATGACAGCGCAATTTATTACAAAGCGAATGTTGAGCACCCAGGTCTGTACGAAATTTACCGTGTTAACCCACAAACAGGTAATAGCGAGCAAGTTACTGACTTAAATGGCATGACTGATTACACGTTAAGCCCAGATGAAACTAAGTTACTCCTTAAGCACTCTACAATTACCATGCCTAATGAGCTTTATGTAGCTGACGCTAAAGCCAATACGAAAGCAACGCGATTAACGCATACTGTGTCGGATGAGTTTTTAGCTAAAAAGCTAACTGCACCTAAAATTGTTGCTGTGCCATCGAGCCATACTGATCAACCAATATACGCAAAAGTGTACTACCCAGCTGATTACGTAGAAGGTGAAGTAGGTAAAAACCGCAAAGCGGTTATTTTTAATCACGGCGCGGGTTACTTACAAAACTCACATATGGGGTTTTCGGTTTATTTTCGTGAATTTATGTTTCATTCATTGCTCGCTGATGAAGGTTACATAGTAATGGATATGGATTACCGCGCATCTAAAGGTTACGGCCGTGATTGGCGCACCGCGATTTATCGTCAAATGGGCACACCTGAAACACAAGATTTAGCCGATGGCGTTAAATGGATGGCGCAAAATGCCAACGTTGATACCAAAGCAGTTGGTACTTATGGTGGCTCATACGGCGGCTTTATGACCTTTATGGCATTGTTTACCGCGCCTGAGTTATTTCAATCAGGTGCGGCACTACGACCTGTTACCGACTGGGCACATTACAACACAGGTTATACGGCTAATATATTAAACCATCCTGATGTTGACCCGATTGCATATGAGCGCAGCTCGCCAATTTATTACGCTGAGGGTTTAAACAAACGTTTATTAATTAACGCACCCATGGTTGACGATAACGTGTTTTTCCAAGACTCAGTGCGTTTAGTACAGCGCTTAATAGAGCTTGAAAAACAAAACTTTGAAACAGCTATATTCCCTGTTGAACCACATGGTTTTGTACAGCCTTCAAGTTGGTTAGACGAATACCGCCGTATTCATAAATTATTTAAAGAAACGCTTTAATCTTTAATTCTTAAAGTATAAAAACAAAAACGCCGCATTAGTTTAGTTAACTAATGCGGCGTTTTTATTGGGTTGAACAAAATCTAACTTTATTTTTTCTTTTTAAAGTTCTTTTTAAAGAGCTCTATAACCAGTGGTATGGCAAGCAGAGTCCCGCCAATTACACCAATTAAATGTGCGTCAATAGCCACAGTGGAGTTAATAAGCTTTCCTATATCAGCATTAGGGCCGCTAAATTGCTCAAACGCTATTTTAATCCATACGCCTATAAATAATAAATAACCCGATTTAAGCCCTAAGGTTATATCTTTAACTGCCCCCCAAATAATTACACCATGCAGCAGAGCACTTAATCCGGTGTAAATATGTATGCTTGGGCAAAACCAATACACGCCGAGTCCACACCACAGTGCTAGCGCAGTTGTATTAAAAGCGTAGCGAGTAGGTGATGTGTATTCGCCATGTAAAAGCCATATTAGTAAAACACCACTGGCATTTAGTCCCAAATGAGCCCAATTAGCATGAACAAATTGGCTAGAAAAAATTCGCCACAGTTCGCCTTCATCAATTAGGCTTCGGTTAAATTCAAGTAAATTATTTAAATCAAATGCAGCAAAAATGGTACTAAATAGCAGCAGAATAATAGGCGGTAATATATAACGAGGTTGAATAGGTAAATTAAGCATTTTATTATATTTTTTTAGTCAAAATTTTTGCATATTGTGCCCGTTTAACTTTAAGATGCCAAATACAACTACGTAATTAAGTGTTTTTAGTATTTTTATGCATTTTAAACTTAACTCATTATTTGCCATTGGGCTGTGCGCAGTATCACTGCCTTCATTTGCACAGCAAACAACTCAAATTGAAACTCGCGAACCTGAAGCTGCTACCGGATTAATCCATAAAAAAGTAGTGCAAGGTGATAAATACATGGTAGCTGCGGCAAATCCATATGCCTCAAAAGCCGGTCAACAAATTTTAGCCCAAGGCGGCAGTGCCGTAGATGCTGCGATTGCTACTCAACTAGTGCTTACTTTAGTTGAACCGCAATCCTCAGGTATTGGCGGTGGTACATTTATGATGTATTACAACAAAGCTAACAATAAATTGACTAGTTTTGATGGCCGCGAAACTGCACCTGCAAATGCAGACGAAACACTGTTTTTAGATAAACACGGTAAAGCCGTCAAATGGATTGAAGCCGTAGTAGGTGGACGCTCTGTTGGTGTACCCGGTATTTTACATGCCTTTGCAAGCGCACATAAACAATACGGTACATTGCCGTGGGAAGCGCTTTTTAAACCGGTTATTGAACTTGCAGAGCAAGGCTTTGTAATTTCGCCGCGTTTACATGGCTTATTAGCACGCCAGTTAAACCCAGGCGTGCTGAGCATGCCGATTATTAACGAATACTTTTACCCAAATGGTAAATTAATCGAAGCGGGTAGCGTTAAAAAGAATCAACCACTTGCTGATTTATATAAAGACATTGCAAAGCAGGGCATTGATGCATTTTACAAAGGCGAAAACGCTAAACAAATGGTTAATGCTGTACAGCACTCTAAAATTGCCCCTGGTAAATTAAGTGTGCAAGATTTAGCAGATTACAAAAGTATAGAACGCGATGCGGTATGTATACAATACCGTGCTTATAACGTGTGTTCTATGGCGCCACCAAGTAGTGGCGGTGTAGCAGTACTACAAATGCTTGGCCTACTTGAGCATAAAGATATGAGCGCACTTAAACCAAATGGCGAAAAGGCGATTCATTACTTTAGCCAAGCTTCGCGTATTGCATTTGCAGATCGCGATATGTACATGGGCGATCCCGATTTCACTCAAGTACCTACAAAAGAGCTTTTAAACAAAGATTACATTGCCTCACGCGCTAAATTAATTACCGAAACAGACCAAAAAGCCGTAGCCGGTAATCCAGTAGGGTACTTAAGTTATGCAATGGATGATTCATACGAGTTACCTTCTACCTCACATGTATCTATTGTCGATAGTAAAGGTAATGCCGTATCAATGACCAGTTCAATTGAAATGGCGTTTGGCTCTACGGTTATGGTTAATGGCTTTATTTTAAATAACCAACTAACTGACTTTTCGTTATCGCCACGTAAAAACGGCAAGCTTGTAGCAAACCGTGTAGAGGCCGGTAAACGCCCGCGTAGCTCTATGTCACCGGTAATGGTATTTAATAAAGATGGCAGCTTACGTTTAATTGTAGGCTCACCTGGTGGTAGTCGTATCATAGATTACGTTGCACAAGTTGTTGTGGGTGTTATTGACTGGAATTTATCAGCACAAGACGCTATTAACTTACCACGTACAACAAATCGTAACGATTACACCAGCCTTGAAAAAGGCACAACCATTGAAGCCATTGCGCCTGCGCTTACTAAACGCGGCCACAATGTACGTATTATTGATTTAAACTCAGGCTTACACGCAGTTGAAGTTAAAAATAATACCTTATATGGTGGCGCTGATCCGCGCCGTGAAGGTGTTGCGTTATCTGATTTAACTGATAATAACGCCACTATCAAATTTTAAATTATGTATAATATGCATGCGGGCAGTGAAGCCCGCATGTATTTTCTCTCAATGGTCTGACTAGCTTAATTGTCGTTGCAATTAAACCTCTAACACTGATAATGACAGATCATAACTTAAGACTCCGTTAAAGCCTGGAAATATGACAACTAATACTGATCCTAACTACTTATATATTCATCATTCTGGCCCTGGCCTAATTGAAACACCGCTATTAAATAAAGGCAGCGCCTTTAGTAAAAAAGAACGCGAAAATTTCAATCTTGCTGGTTTACTTCCTCCTCGCTTTGAAACAATAGAAGAGCAAGTTGAGCGTTGTTATCAGCAGTATTCTAGCTTTACCGACAACCTTAATAAGCATATTTACTTACGTGCGATTCAAGATAACAACGAAACACTTTACTACCGTTTAGTACGTGACCACCTTGAAGAAATGATGCCAATCATTTACACACCGACAGTGGGCGATGCTTGTGAAAAATTCTCAGACATTTACCGCAGCGCACGTGGTTTATTTATTTCTTATGAAGATCGCTACCAAATTGACGACATTTTACGCAACGCGACCAAAGGTAAAGTAAAAGTTATTGTTGTAACCGATGGCGAGCGTATTTTAGGCCTAGGCGATCAGGGTATTGGTGGCATGGGTATTCCAATTGGTAAATTGTCACTTTACACAGCGTGTGGTGGTATAAGCCCAGCATACACATTGCCTGTAATGCTTGATGTGGGTACTAATAATGAAAAGCTTTTAAACGATCCTATGTACATGGGCGCACGCCATAAGCGTATTGCTCAAGACGAATACGATGAGTTTTTAGATTTATTCATTAAAGCGGTTAAACGTCGCTGGCCAAATGTATTACTTCAGTTTGAAGATTTTGCACAGCCAAATGCAATGCCGTTACTTAAGCGCTACCGCAATGAAATTTGTAGCTTTAACGATGACATTCAAGGTACGGCGGCTGTAACGGTCGGTTCTTTACTTGCTGCGTGTCGCGTTAAAAATTCAACCCTAAGCCAACAAAAAGTAGTTTTTGTGGGTGCAGGCTCTGCTGGTTGTGGTATTGCTGAGCAAATTATTAGCCAAATGGTTTTTGAAGGTATTACAGAAGCTCAAGCGCGTAGCCAAGTATTTATGGTTGACCGTTTTGGCCTGCTTTCAGAGGGTATGGAAGGCTTACGCGATTTCCAACAAGCACTTGCACAACCGCAAGGCTCGTTAAGTGATTGGACTTACAGCGGTGAATACGCATCACTTCTTGATGTTATGAACTGTGCACAACCAGACATTTTAATTGGTGTTTCAGGCCAACCTGGTTTATTTACTGAGCAAGCTATTCGTGCAATGCACGCCGGTTGTGAACAGCCAATTATTTTCCCATTGAGTAATCCATCTAAGCAGGTAGAAGCGCATCCTGCTGATGTGATTAAGTGGACTGACGGTAAAGCGCTTGTTGCAACAGGTAGCCCGTTTGATCCGGTTGAACACAACGGTGAAATTTTCCCAATCCCACAATGTAACAATAGCTATATTTTTCCTGGTATTGGTTTAGGGGTTATTGCCGCTAAAGCAACACGCATTACAGATGCTATGTTAAGTGTGTCTAGCGAAATGCTTGCAGAGTCGTCGCCGCGTGCAAACACAGGTAAAGGCAGTTTATTACCAGCCCTAACTGAAATTGAAACGCTAAGTAAACGTATTGCATTTGCCATTGCTAAAAAAGCAATCGAGGAGGGCGTTGCTCTTGAGATTACTGATGATGCGTTATGGGCAGCAATCGACAAAAATTACTGGTTACCAAAATACCGTAACTATAAACGTTGTAGTGTTTAATTAGGTTTATAAGTAATTAAAAGTAAATGGCGTAATAGCATTAGTTACAACGCTTAACAAAAAACAGGCAATTGCCTGTTTTTTTGTGCTTGTTCATATTTAATTAACCACGTACGGTGTTTACTTGCTTTTACATAATTAAAGGATCGACTTAATGAAAACACTGACTCTTGTTTTAGGTAGTGCACTGGCTTTAAACGTACTTAGCTTTGATGCACTCGCGGCAGCGACTCCCGATGCTCCTCATATTTATGTTAAGGGCGAAGCGACTCTTACTACAATGCCAGATTACGTACAGCTTAGTGTAGGTATTACTGAAGTTGATAAAGACTTAATTGCTGCTAAAAATAAAACCGACTTAACCATCGCTAAAGCAATTAAGCTCGTTAAAGAAATTGGTGTTAAAGAGGGGGATATAAACGCCGGGCAAATCTCAATAAACCGTGATAGCCAATACAACCGCACTACCGGTAATCAAGAATTTAAAGGCTTTAAAGTATCTCGCACGCTAACTGTAAAACTTAGCGATATAAATAAATACCCTGAGTTACTACAAAGCTTAGTTAACAACGGTATTAATGAAATAAATCAAACGCAATTTTTAGCAAGTAACTACAACGAGCTGCACAAAAAAGCGCAAAAGTTAGCAATTAAAGACGCACGGGATGCAGCAAAAGAGTTTAGTGAAGATTATGGCGTTGATTTAAAAGGATTATACAGCGCGTCACTAAGTCCACTTAATGTGCAGTCGCAGCCGTACATGCGTGCAGAAAAAGTAATGATGGCTGATAGCGCACCAAGTAACTATGTACCTGATGCCTACCATGCTGGAGAGATTAAAGTAACAGCCTCAAGCTATGCTGTGTACTACATAGATTAAAATATAGGTTCTTCCTAGGGACGATTAACTCTATGTTGCTCGGTTTTTACTTAGCCCACTAGGTTACAAACCTCGCGCCGCGATTTAATCGCCCCTAGATTGAACAAATTTCAATCCAAATAATTCAACACGCCCTTGTGGTGCTCAAAACGTGCCACCAACTTCTCACCTTGCTCTTGGCTAATACGCGCTATTGAGTTGAGCATATTAGTCACTTCGCGTCTGTCGTATTCATTAGTTACATGTTCATTTATGTCATCAACAATCGCATTTAAATAGTTAAATAAACTGTTGCGTGCATCGGTATCTTTATGGGCAACAAACAAAATATTTTTAAATGCCTCAAGCACGTTTGTCATTACGTATGCATCGCCTTTGGCGTAATTACGCAGCGGTGTAAAGTTGTCGTGTAATAACTCATCAAAGCTTGTTTCATGAAGGTACAACAATGGGGCATTATCACTGTGCTTAAACGAGTAGTTAATATCGTTAATTGACAGCCGTTGAATAAGTAAAATACTCAGCATATCAATTGATTTAACCGCAGTACCTGGATCGTTTATGCCCGGGCTCATTGCCTTAACTGCAATTTCTGATATTTGCGTTAACCCATAACGGTAATGATCGCTAATGTACTCTTCTATATAAAAAATAAAGCAGTCGAGAATTTTATTTATCAGCTCTTCATCGTTCGCTATATCTTTATTACATTTTAAAAACGGATAGCCTTTAACTGTAAAATAGCCCTGGTTTACAGATATATACACCTTTATATCTTGCTCTGCCAAAATGGCACACAGCTTATCGGTATGTACGCCTTTATAATACCCTTCTGTTTTACTGCTAACCGAATGCCATTTGCTAAAGTCTGGAAAGTCTTCTACTGGGTTCTCTTGTTGTCTTTGTATTATTGTTTTAATTTCGTTTTTAGTTTGGCTAAACAAGCCATTTAATACGTTATCAACCTGAATGGCGCGAGAGATTGAATGTATAAAAAATACAAACAAACCTAATGAAATCAGGCCAAAAATAAGTGCAAACAACACACCAATTGAAGGAATTGCCGTACTGCCACCATCAAGCTTATTAATATTTATAAGCATAATAATAGAGTAAATTATGCTGCCTAAATAAAACCCCAAAACCATTTGGTGTGATTTACGCGTAATAAGCCCAGGCACTACGCGGGGCGATAAACTCGCACTGGCCGAATTTAAAACAACCATAACCATAGAAAAACTAAAAACAGTTAGCGAAATAATACTCCCTGCTAAGGTGCTTAAAATAGTACGCGCGTTTTCGGCGCTATCAACAAGTACAACCGATATAAACGATTTTAGCTGCTCAATAGGGGCTAAATATTCAACCGACATAGTTATAATGGCAAATACTAAAAAGCCCACTGAAAGCATAGAAGGGTAAAAGCCAATACTGTTAATCATTTCACGGTAACTGTCGGCTACTTTGCGAGGTACAAACATAAAATCCTTATGTATTTTTCTACTTACTTAATACCCTTAGCTTAGCATAGGCATTTATTAAACTTCTGATAATGCTGCTCAAATTTATATGTTATTATCACGCCCACAATAATAAAGCGCATGCTTATGCGATAAAAATAACAGGAAAACGCCGTGATCATTTCAACTTATGCTGCATTACTTGCATTCTTTTACATTTATTTGAGCTTTAACGTAATAAAAGTGCGCCGCGCGGAGCAGATATCACTTGGTGATAATGGTAACGCAACGCTGCAACGTGCTGTGCGTGCCCACGCTAACTTTATGGAGTACGTGCCAATTGCTTTAATTTTACTTTTTTTGGCAGAATACCAAGGGATTGCTAGCCATTACTGTCATATATTAGGTGGTGCGTTATTAATAGGGCGTGTGTTTCAAAATATAGGCATAGTAGAAAAAAGCCTGAAATATCGCCAAATTGGTACTATTACTACATTTTTAGTGATTATTGTTAGCGCCTTTGTATTGCTAGTGACACGTGGCTAATTAAAGAAAAGTTAATGAGCAAAATATTTATAATAGGTTTACCGCGTACCGGCACAACGAGTGTGTGCCACGCATTTTTAGAGCTTGGTATTACAACGGCGCATACCGCGTATACTAATGCTTGTTTTGAAAATGCTAACGCGATTGCCGACACTCCCATATTTAATGACTTTAAAGCGCTTGATATTCATTACCCACACTCTAAGTTTATTTATTTAGAGCGCGAACTTGGTGCATGGCTTGTATCAATAAAACAGCTTTTAACGCGTATGCACACTAATTTAACCCGTGCAGACGGGGGCTTTAATATTCATATAAAACGCTGTTATTTAAATACGTTTAGTGAGCTTTCGCTTAATAATATTAGCGACGATAGTTACTTAGCTCACTGCTATAAAAAACATTTTAATGATGCTCAAACGTACTTTAATAACCGCGACAACGATTTTTTATCCATTGATATAGCAAAGCCTGATAGCTATAAAAAGTTATGCGATTTTTTAGCATTAAAAAGTGATAAAACTGATTTTGAAAAAATGAATATGGGCGGCAAAGTCACCGCGTGGAACGATATTAAACACCCGTTAAAAGTTGAATCTACGGCTAAAGGACGGATAGATAAATTACTGCCTTACAAGATTTTTTAAAACAAATACGTTAAAATCCCCGCATTATTATTTAAGTTGTACAGAACATGTTTGAATTAAAATACCACACCCCATTTGAATGGACCGAAGTTGTCCTTGCTGACTTTAATACTTTTTTACAAGATCATGCCGCTGCTGAAAAAAAAGCATCGGGTATGGCTATGTCTATGCTTTCGCATTACCCAGACAAACGTAAATTAGTAAAAGCCATGACCGATTTAGCACTAGAAGAATTAATACACTTTAAACAAGTGCTTAAGTTACTTTTAGAGCGCGATGTAAACTTAGGTGACGACAAAAAAGATCCGTACATAAAACAAATACGTGCACTATTTAGACACGGTCGTGATGGTTTTTTAATGGACCGATTACTAGTAGGTGGTGTCATTGAAGCACGTGGCCACGAGCGTTTTTCTTTAGTTGCACAAGCACTTCCTGAGGGTAAAGAAAAAGACTTTTATGTTGCTATTGCTAAGTCAGAAGAAAAACATAAAAACCTATTTGTAGAACTCGCTTACGAATACTTTGAAAAAGAAGAAGTTGATGTTCGTCTAGAAGAGCTGCTTATAGCTGAAGCTAAAATTTGTGAAAGCATTCCGTTTACAGCCGCTTTGCATTAATTAATACCAGTGCAGAGCGTATTTACATGCTCTGTGCTTACCCCTTTTAAGCTTATTCCTTTATTAATCCCTGTGTGAATCATTGATTTGCAATTTGCGAATCAAAATAATAAAAAACACGTTCATACATCTTAATCCATTGATTATAAAAACAAAAACCTTTGGCCTCATACTTGCTACCTATATAGTAAGCAAATTGAGGGAAAGGCTTATGTTAAAATTTATTTTTATACTATTACTAATATCTTTTACCGCTATGGGCAGTGAAAGTCATTTAGATTATATAGAAAATGCAAATGGTGAGCGGGTACAAAAAGTATCGCACTTGGTTAAATGGACGCATACTCGCTTTGTGTTTACCCGTGATATTTCGCGTATAGCACTAGGCCACGAAACAACGCTTGATGTGAACGTGGTTAATGGTCGCGAGCTACTAATTTTAGCTAAAAAGTTAGGCCGTACATCTATGATGGTGTGGTACGACGATAAAAGCTCTGAAACATTTTTACTTGGCGTAACCGAAGACTACAGCGTACTAGAAAATGCCTTAAACGATATTCACCCTGACGTGCAGTTAACCATAGCACCTGATCGCCATGCTGTTGTATTACGTGGTGAAGTACCTACTATAAATTATCGTCATGCCGCTTATGAAGCTGCAAAAAACTACCTTTATGCCAGTAGCTCACAAGCATCACAACCCGTTATCACCTCAAATCCTAACCAAGGTATGTTTAATTCACTTGCTCAACGCTTGCAAGGCTTGGGTAACGCAAACGGCGGCAGCTCTCAAAACTCGAGTAAAGTCGCTATTATTAATTTAATAAAAGTAACTCAAGCACCCAAGCCAAAAGAAGAGCGTATTAGCGAAGTGATTAAATCAATGGGCGCAGATAAAGTGACCATTAAACGCATCTCGGTTGATGAGTTATCAAATGACGACAACGATGTGTTTTTACTTTCCGGCTCTGTAAAAAACCAGATAGAGCTAGTGCGCTTATTAAATACAATTAATAAATTATTCGAACCAGAGCAAGCATTACAAACTCAGGGCTCTCCTCTTGATCCTAATAATTTAATGGGCGGCGCAACGCAGGATAAAAGTTCAGGTATTGAAGTACTTGCCAACGAGTCAGGCGGTTTAATAAATGATGCTACCTCAGGATTAAATTTAAGTAATGTGAGTTCTAATATTGCAAGAGCAACGTTGCTGTCAGTGGCTGGCGGTAAAGTTTTGTCGAGTATTGAAGTTGAAGATTTACCGCAAGTGCGTGTATCGGTGCAGCTATACGAAGTAAATCAACGTAGGTTAAAGCAATGGCGCCCAGATATTAGCGTGCTCTCTAATGGATATGAAAAAGAAGCGGGTTTATTTGGCCGTGACGGTATGACTGAACGCGAATCAGGCTCTGCAACAATAGAAAATGCGCTGCAATTAATTGGCGGTCAATTAACTAATAACTTACAGCTTTCTACCTCACAGTTTGCCATTGATATGTTATTTTCATTACTTGAACAAGAAGGTATTTCTCGAACGCTTTCTCGCCCTACAATCACGGTTTTAGCCGGTGAAAGTGCCGTGTTTAAAGTCGGTGGTGAAGTACCTGTACCTACAAGTTATAGCCCATCTGGCATTACAAGCGGTCAGCAAGGTAGTAGTGGGTCGGTGTTTAGCGGTACAGAATTTAAATCATTCGGAGTTGAATTAAATGTACGCGCCATGGTTGACGACAAAGATAGAATAACACTTGATCTAAACCCAGTAATTTCATTACCCGATACCACGTTAACTGCCGAAATTGCACAAAGCACAGGCAGCAGTTTAAACAGTAGTGCATTTAATACACGCAGCATGCAAACGTCAACGCGTTTAAAAGATGGTCAGCCTCTTATTATTGGTGGCTTAATTAGCACCGATAACAATGCAAGCCACGACTTTGTACCTGATGGCAACGGCAATAGCATGCTAGGCAAGTTAAGTGAAACAACCAGCAAAAGTGAAAACAACCGCGAGCTTATAATTGTTGTAACTCCAAATCTGGTGCGTGAACCAATTAACACATTACGTTCGTGGGAACAGGCAAATATAGACACACAGGTACTTAGCTATATACAGGAGCAAGGGCTATGAAAATATTTTATATTATTTTACTGCTTACTTTATCGGGTTGCGCTCATATTGATTACAAGCCAACAGTAAATCCTTACAACGCGTTGGGTGACATAGTAAAAAAATACCAATTAAATGCCCAACCATTAAAGTGTGAAGGTATAAATGCAAGTAACTGTTTAAACCTAGTGCATGAGGTGAATCAGTTAATGCTTGAACACCCCGATAACACGGCAATACTGTCGATATCGGCCTACGTACTTTATAAAAGTGGCCGTGCTAATCAATCTCAACAAGTTATAAACACATTACTGAATAAAGCTAATCCACCATTAAATGCAATTACTTTAGGGGTTACGTTAGCAATAGAGCAAGGTAATTTAGCTAAAGCAAAAAGTATTGCTCAATACGGCGTTGATGTTTTTGGTACACATGCTTCACCATACCTGCAAATGGCCTCTATACATTATGCCCAGGGCAACTACGTTATAGCTTCAAACTACTTAGAGCTTTCGGTTAAGTTTGGTTTAAATAGTACCGCCTATTTTTACCATAAAGGGTTAATTGAAGAAGCTAATACCAATAATTTATTGGCCTGTGGCTACTATGAGCAAGTTTTACGTGTAGAACCCACGCATAAAAAAGCACTTGCTAGGCGCGGTAAACTCTCTGTTTTAGGTAATTGTTATTCTTAAGGCCTTCGGGCCTTTTTTTATACCTAAAATTTGGCATTATTAAGGAGCCAAAACCACTTTATTATTTATCAAAAATAGTAGTAGAGCTTACGCTAATCATACGTTTTATAAGTTACCCCACAAGACTGCTTCTAATATTTAACCCTTTTTGAATACCTATTAGTTTTAATAATTTAACAGAGCGTTTCTAACATTAAGTATCTAAAAATTATTTTTTAATATTGATTTGCATTTTGCAAATCAAAAGTAAAAACAGCTAAAGAATAAATAATCTAAACACAC
>NZ_PJAV01000114.1:0-19158 GCF_002836695.1 Pseudoalteromonas sp. 78C3 | reverse complement strand
TGTAAAATATGTATTTGTACACCTGATGTCTGCAAATTACTGCCAATAAAATCATATCCAAAACTATCTTTATTACGTGCTAAGAGAGGTCTGATTATATAGAGTAGACAATAGTGAAAGTGCTTATTGAGGAATTAATAGCACAAATCACACTATTATTAAGGTTAAAATCGATACATTTTTAAACAACCGCACGCTTTAATAGCGTTATATGTCATACAAAAAGTAGTTATAAATGGCTTCCTTATCCTTACTTTAGCGCACAAAAATGCACTAAAACACACCTCATACACGCAAAAAATGATGCTATTCGCTCAATTAAAGAGCTAAAAAACACTGATTAGTACTCTAAAAAGCTTACTTTTGACAACATATAATTTGATGATCACTGTGATTTTTAAATAAAATAACTCAACTGCTAAGTATTCAAAACTTTTGATCTGCTTACTCCACCAGCAAAATTAATAAAAATAGCAGCTCTAAATTCGCATAAAATTAAAAATACCGAGATCACTTATCCACAATACCTAATTTTCAGCTCAAATAAATACCAAAACTAGGTAAATCAGCCGCAAAAACCTCATGATCAATTGAAATTTAACTATTTATGAACTTATTTTTAATTAATTTCATTAGATCTCCTTTATTAGATCATTTTTAAAAATTATTTTCGATCTAAATTTAAGGTTATCAACAGGCTTTATATCCACATTATGATCAACATGTATTTTTAATTGAGATATTTACAATTTAATTTTTTACTGACAAGTAATATCAATAACTTAGCGAATATAAAACAACCTAAAAAAAAGTTTAAGCAGAGCTTTCCCCACTGTTATCAACAACTTGATCAGAAGATTACATTTAAAGATAATTTGTTAAACACTATATTATCAACAACTTAAAGACACAGTTTTGAATGAGTGTAAAATTACCGCAAAAATAGTTATACAAAAAAGCACTCTTAACTTTACTGTTATCCTCACTCAGTTATCATAGGCGGCAATTAAAACCAATGTGATCACTAATATTCATGAGTTCAGTAAATCTTATTGTCGGCAGCCAAATGGGATCAGCCGAATATGTTGCAGAGCAATTAAGCGACGCGCTTAATAACCGTGGTATTACTACGCAACTACATGATCAACCTGAATTTAGCGATATTGATCAGCAAAATACCATTTGGTTAATTTGCACATCAACTTATGGTGCAGGTGATTACCCTGAAAATCTTATTAGTTTTGTTGAAGATGTAACTCAAGCAGATGATTTATCTGAATTAAAATATTCAGTAATCGCTTTAGGCGACACTAGTTATGACACTTATAACCTAGCAGGACGTAATATAGATGCCTTATTAACTCAAAAAGGCGCTATAAAAGTAGCAGAACGTTTAGAGCTTAATATTCTCGATGAAGCACTACCAGAAGACACTGCATTAACATGGTTAGACTCTTGGATAGCTCAAACAGGCATAAAATAGATAGATCAAGTAAAAAGTTATATATAAAGTTACCCACAATTTACTAATAATTTAATAGGTTTTGTGGATAAAGATTGAATAAACTGCGTTTTAAAGCATGCTTATCCATGGGATAAGATCCAACTGATTCAACCCTGTGCATAAAGTGCCTTTTTGATCAGAGCTTATTTGCTGGATGATCCGATCATATTAACACCTTTAGATCTGATCTAATTTCATGTTTTAAATGAAGATCTAAACCTTATCAACAGAAAAGTCGATCAGTAGTAGTAATAGTAATAAAAGATCTCTTTAAAAGATCCTTTATATTATTAGAGATCACATACTTAGATCTTGCCCTTTGTTTAATCATTTATCTTCTGCCAATTTCTAGGTAGAATACGCTCCCTTTTGAAGTTTACCGGTTTGATTTAAGTAGGATCCCATTAATGATTTTTCACGAAAATTTTGACGTTATCGTAGTAGGTGGTGGACATGCTGGCACTGAAGCCGCATTAGCAGCTGCCCGTATGGGGATGAATACCCTGCTACTGACTCACAATATGGATACCCTTGGTCAAATGTCTTGCAACCCAGCAATTGGTGGGATTGGCAAAGGTCATTTGGTAAAAGAGATCGACGCGCTTGGTGGTGCAATGGCACAGGCCATTGATAAAGGCGGGATCCAATTTCGTACACTAAATTCTTCAAAAGGACCTGCTGTTCGTGCTACTCGAGCACAAGCAGATCGTGCTTTGTACAAAGCGGCTATTCAAACAACATTACAAAACCAAGATAACCTTAAGATTTTTCAACAATCATGTGATGATCTTATTGTTGAAAACGATCGTGTTACTGGCGTAGTAACTCAAATGGGTTTACGTTTTAGTGCACCAAGTGTTGTTTTAACCGTGGGTACTTTTTTAGGCGGCTTAATTCATATTGGTTTAGAAAATTATAAAGGCGGTCGTGCAGGCGATCCTCCTTCAATCGCTTTAGCTGATCGCTTACGTGAACATCCATTTAGAGTTGATCGTTTAAAAACAGGTACACCGCCACGTATTGATGCACGTACTGTTGATTTTACAAAAATGGAAGCACAGCCAGGTGATACACCAACTCCTGTGTTTTCGTTTATGGGTAAACAATCAGATCACCCACAACAGATACCGTGTTACATAACTTACACAAACGAAAAAACACATGATGTTATTCGTAAAAACTTACATCGCTCACCTATGTACTCAGGTGTTATTGAAGGTATTGGTCCACGATACTGCCCTTCAATTGAAGATAAAATTGTTCGTTTTGCAGATAAAGATAAACATCAAATATTTGTTGAGCCTGAAGGTTTAACATCATACGAATTATACCCAAATGGTATTTCGACTAGTTTACCGTTTGATGTACAACTTGAAATTGTGCAATCGATTACAGGTTTTGAAAATGCACATATTTGTCGACCTGGTTACGCAATTGAATATGATTACTTTGATCCACGTGATTTAAAACAATCTTTAGAAACTAAATTTATTGAAGGTTTATTTTTTGCGGGTCAAATTAACGGTACTACCGGCTATGAAGAAGCGGGTGCACAAGGCTTAATTGCAGGTATGAATGCTGCACTAAAAGTGCAAGGCAAAGATTCTTGGACACCACGTCGTGATGAAGCTTACGTTGGCGTATTAATCGACGACTTAGCAACACTGGGTACAAAAGAACCATACCGTATGTTTACCAGTCGTGCCGAATACCGTTTATTACTTCGTGAAGATAATGCTGATATTCGTTTAACTGAAAAAGGCCGTGAGCTAGGTTTGGTTAATGACGAACGCTGGCAGGCATTTAACGAAAAAATGGAAGTAATCGAAAAAGAGAAGCAACGCATTAAAGATACGTGGATTCATAAAGATCACGCCGTTGTAGATCAAGTAAATGCATTACTGAAAACACCGCTTACACGTGAAGCAAGCTTAGAAGAATTGCTTCGTCGCCCAGAGATCCGTTATAACGATCTTATGGCTATAGAAGGGTTAGGATCTGAATTTACAAACAAAGCAGCACTTGAACAAGTTGAGATCCATACTAAGTACGCAGGTTATATTGCGCGTCAACAAGATGAGATCAACAAACAGCTTCGTCATGAGCAAACAATTTTACCAAAAGAGTTTGATTATAAAACCGTATCTGGTTTGTCAAATGAGGTAGTTGCCAAGCTTATTGAGTCGCGTCCTGACACTATTGGTCAAGCATCGCGTATTTCTGGTATCACCCCAGCGGCGATTTCGCTATTATTAGTGTATCTGAAGAAGCAAGGCTTATTACGCAAATCCGCGTAACGGTAAGGGTACATAGTGTTACAGCAACAATTAACTACATTGTTAGCGCAAACTGATATTGCGCTAACAGAAAAACAACAGCAACAGCTAGTTCGTTACGTCGAGTTATTGAATAAGTGGAATAAGGCTTATAACTTAACCTCAGTACGCTTACCTGAAGAAATGATGATTAAGCATATTATGGATAGCTTAGTTGTTGCGCCTCACTTACCCGGTCATCATTATATTGATGTTGGAACGGGTCCTGGATTACCGGGTATCGTATTAGCAATTGCATTACCTAATACACATTTTGTGTTATTAGATAGCTTAGGTAAACGTGTACGATTTTTAATGCATGTTAAGCATGAGCTTGGTCTTGATAATGTAACCCCGGTTCAGTCAAGAGTTGAAGAATATCAACCAAGTGTTAAATTAGACGGCGTACTAAGTCGTGCATTTGCTTCATTACAAGATATGGTTGACTGGTGTTCGCACTTAATCGATCATTCGGGTAAATTTATAGCACTTAAAGGCGTGTTCCCTAGCGAAGAGCTAGAGTCACTACCTGCAGGCGTTAAGTTTGAGCAAAAAATTGCATTAGAAGTACCTAATTTAGATGCACAACGACATTTAATTATTCTTTCTAAAGACTAGGGATCAGAGACACCGTGGCAAAAGTCATCGCATTAGCAAATCAAAAAGGTGGAGTGGGTAAAACTACAACCGCTGTTAACCTCGCTGCGTCTATGGCTGCAACGAAACGTAAAGTGCTGTTAATTGATCTCGATCCGCAAGGTAATGCGACTATGGGTAGTGGCGTAGATAAGTATGGCGACGTGCCAACTATTTACGACCTACTTATTGAAGATAAACCTATAGAAGACGTTATCATTAAAGAAACGTCTGGCGAATACCATATGATTGCTGCAAACGGTGATGTAACCGCTGCAGAAGTTAAATTGATGGAATTATTTGCCCGTGAAGTGCGTTTACGTAATGCACTTGAAAAAATTCAGGACCAGTACGAATTTATTTTTATCGACTGTCCACCCTCTCTAAATATGTTAACTGTTAATGCAATGGCCGCAGCTGATTCTATTTTAGTGCCAATGCAGTGTGAGTATTATGCACTTGAAGGGTTAACCGCATTAATGGATACGATTACGCAGCTTGCTAAGTTAGTGAATCCTAGCTTACAAATTGAAGGCATACTTCGTACTATGTACGACCCGCGTAACCGTTTGGCAAATGATGTATCAGAACAATTAAAACAACATTTTGGCGATAAAGTATACCGTACGGTGATCCCGCGTAATGTTCGTTTAGCTGAAGCACCTAGTTTTGGTACTCCTGCTATGTACTATGACCGGGCATCAAGTGGCGCTAAAGCATATTTAGCACTCGCTGGTGAAATGTTACGCAGAAAAGAAAAAACAGCGTCCGTTGTCGCCTAACTTTGAGGTAAAAAAATAACATGTCTGCTAAAAAACGAGGTTTAGGCCGAGGACTCGATGCACTTTTAAGTTCGTCAAAGCCTGCACCGAGCGCAAGCAAGGAACAAGACACATCAAACGTGACTGACGCTGTAAAAAATGCCGCGGCTAATAACAGTGAATTACAAAAACTTCCAATAGAGTTTTTACACTCTGGTAAATACCAACCTCGTAAAGACATGTCTGAAGAGGCGCTAGAAGAGCTTGCTAGTTCTATTCGCTCACAAGGTATTATTCAACCTATTGTTGTGCGCCCTATTGCACACAATAGCTTTGAAATTATTGCTGGTGAGCGTCGTTGGCGCGCAGCGCAAATAGCTAAGCTTGAAACAGTACCTTGTATTATTAAAGATGTACCTGATGAAGCAGCTGTTGCTATTGCACTGATAGAAAATATTCAGCGTGAAGATTTAAATGCCATGGAAGAAGCAGTTGCACTTAATCGTTTGCTAATAGAATTTGAATTAACACATCAGCAAGTAGCAGATGCGGTGGGTAAATCACGTACGACTGTAACTAACTTACTGCGTTTAAATAACTTAAATAGTGATGTAAAAATTCTGTTAGAGCATGGCGATATTGAAATGGGGCATGCTCGTTGCCTGTTAGCCCTTGAAGGTGAAGCGCAGTCAGATGCTGCTCGTTTAGCTGTAGCTAAAGCATTAACAGTTCGAGAAACTGAAAAGCTCGTACGTTCAATTTTAGAACCTTTACCTGCTAAAGAAATAACCGAAAAAGATCCAGATGTTAAGCAGTTAGAACAACAACTCGCTGAAAATCTAGGTGCTAAAGTAGAGATTAACTACAATAAAAAAGGTAAAGGTAAACTGGTTATTTCGTATACTAACCTAGATGAACTTGACGGCATTTTAAATCGTATCAATCACGACAATACCCACCATTAGTTTTCTACATGTCTAAAAAGGGACATTTGTAGCTATTTCGTGTTACAAAGCATCTACTCAAGTTGCAAAACTGGCAGGATTAAGTATAATTTCGCCAGTTTTCACACCCTAACAATTAGAACGCAATAAAGGTTAACTAAACGTGACTGATAAGTTAGCGAGTCCATATCGACTTGCCGTATTAAAGTTAATTTGCCTTCAGGGTGTTGTAGCATTAGTTGCTGCTGTAATTATTTTTTTTAGTTCGGGAGTCAATGCCTCGCTTTCATCACTCGCTGGTGGAGCTGTAGCAGTACTTCCGCACTTTGTATTTGCACTTTATGCATTCAGATATATGGGTGCAAGTCGAGCAAATCAAGCGTATGCCTCGTTGAAACGCGGCAACGGATTAAAGTTTATGCTAACAATTGTATTGTTTGCGCTAGTACTGAAGCATTTTCCGGTAATTTTATTACCCTTTTTTAGTACTTATATACTGGCGCTCTTTACTGGATTGTTCGCACCCGTTTTTTTTAAACATTAACTTTTGGGATATAACATGGCAGCAGAAGAAGTTACTCTATCTGGCCATATCCAGCACCATTTGACCAATGCTAAGATGTGTTCGACCGATACAGGTCTCGCCTTCAATAAAGCATGTACGGACAGTGGATTCTGGACATGGCATATAGATACCCTTGCATGGTCTATCGGTTTAGGTCTTATATTTTTATGGATCTTTCGTAGTGCCGCTAAAAAATCAACACTAGGTGTACCTGGGAAATTTCAGTGTTTTATTGAAATAATCGTAGAATTCGTTGGTGACAACGTACGCGATACTTTCCATGGTAAAAGCAAGCTTATTGCACCATTAGCCTTAACGATTTTCGTTTGGGTGTTCTTAATGAACTTAATGGATTTAATACCAGTTGATTTCATTCCAGCATTTGCAGGTTTCGTTGGTGAGACTGCATTTGGTATGGATTCACACGATGTGTACATGAAAATTGTACCAACGACTGACATTAATATGACTTCAGCGCTAGCGCTGGGTGTATTTATACTAATGGTTGGCTTTTCAATCAAAATAAAAGGTATTGGCGGGTTTATTAAAGAGTTAACGCTTCATCCGTTCAACTCAAATAACGTGTTCGTTCAAATTATTTTGATACCATTTAACTTATTACTTGAACTGATTGCACTCGTTTCTAAACCGTTTTCATTAGCACTACGTTTGTTTGGTAACTTATATGCTGGTGAGTTGATTTTCATCTTGATCGGCGCTATCGGTTTTATGCAACTACCGTTGCACTTTGTTTGGGCTGTATTCCATATTCTAGTTATTACATTACAAGCATTCTTATTCATGATGCTTACGATTGTATACCTAAGCATGGCAAGTTCAGATAATCACTAATTTTTAGATTTACAATTTTACTTTTACTTTTAACTTTACAATTGAAACTTTGGAGAAATAAATGGAAGCTTTAGAATTATTAACAGGCTTAAAATACATCGCAGTAGCTTTACTAATCGGTTTTGGTGCAATCGGCACAGCAATCGGTTTTGGTAACATGGGCGGTAAATTCCTTGAAGCATGTGCGCGTCAACCTGAGCTTGCACCTTCGCTACAAGTTAAGATGTTTATTCTTGCTGGTCTAATCGATGCTGTAGCAATGATTGGTGTTGGTATCGCTATGGTATTGTTGTTCGTACTTTAATTTTATTCTTTGAACAGCTTACTATTTAAGGAGGAGCGGTTGTGAATTTAAACGCCACTCTTATCGGTGAATTGATTGCGTTTACGGTGTTCGTATTATTTTGTATGAAATACGTATGGCCACCACTAAACGGTGCAATTGAAGCTCGCCAGAAAAAAATCGAAGATGGTTTAGCTGCCTCTGATAGAGCCGAAAAAGACTTAGAACTTGCGCAAAAGAAAGCTGCTGAACAGCTTAAAGATGCAAAAGCTCAAGCGGCTGATATCATTGATCAAGCTAAAAAGCGTGCAGTGCTAATTGTTGACGAAGAAACACTTCGTGGTCAACAAGAGCGTGAAAGTATCATTGCTCAAGGGCACTCTGAAGTTGAGTCTGAACGTAATCGCATAACAGAAGAACTACGTAAGCAAGTAGCAACTCTGGCAGTGATTGGCGCAGAACGTATTTTAGAGCGTGAAATTAATCAAGCCGCACATAGTGACATCGTTGAAAAACTTGTCGCTGAGCTGTAATTAGGAGGGTATGAGCATGTCTAATTTGACTACTATCGCTCGCCCATACGCTAAAGCGGCTTTTGAACTTGCCGTTGAGAAAGGCACTCTAGAAAGCTGGAATGATATGTTGTTCTTTGCAGGCCATGTAGCCAGCAATGAGCAAGCATCGTCTGTTTTAGCGAGTATGCCTACAGCTACTGCACAAGCTGAATTATTTATTCAACTTTGTGCTGAGCAGCTCAACGAACAAGGTCAGAACCTAGTTAAGGTGATGGCTGAAAATGGACGTTTGACAGCTCTACCTGAAGTTGCACAGTTATTTGCTGAATTTAAAGCAGAATACGATAAAGAAATCGAAGTAGATGTGATTTCTGCAACTCCTCTTGTTGCTGCGCAACAAGAGTCATTGGTAGCGGCACTTGAAAAACGTTTCGCACGCAAAGTTAAGCTGAATTGTAGTGAAGACGCGTCAGTGGTTGGTGGACTTATTATTAGGTCTGGCGACACTGTAATCGACGGTACTATTCGCGGTAAATTAAACCGCTTAGCTACAACACTACAATCGTAATTGGGAAAAAGAGCATGCAACTTAATTCCACTGAAATTTCAGATCTGATCAAACAACGTATTGAGAAGTTCGAAGTTGTAAGTGAAGCTCGTAACGAAGGTACTATTGTATCTGTTACTGACGGTATCATCCGCATCCACGGTCTTGCTGACTGTATGCAAGGTGAAATGATTGAGCTTCCTGGCAGCCGTTATGCTATCGCACTAAACCTTGAGCGCGACTCAATTGGTGCAGTAGTAATGGGTCCGTACGCTGACCTTACTGAAGGCGTAAAAGTATATACAACTGGTCGTATTTTAGAAGTTCCTGTTGGTCCTGGTTTACTTGGTCGTGTTGTAAACACACTAGGTGCTCCAATCGATGGTAAAGGCGCTCTAGATAACGACGGGTTTGAACCTGTAGAAAAAATTGCACCAGGTGTAATCGAGCGTAAATCTGTAGATGAGCCAGTTCAAACTGGTTATAAATCTATTGATGCGATGATTCCAGTTGGTCGTGGTCAACGTGAACTTATCATTGGGGATCGCCAAACAGGTAAAACTGCACTAGCAATCGATGCAATCATCAATCAAAAAGACACAGGCGTTAAGTGTGTGTACGTTGCGATTGGTCAAAAAGCATCTACTATTGCAAACGTAGTTCGTAAATTAGAAGAGCATGGTGCATTAGCAAATACTATCGTAGTTGTTGCATCTGCTTCTGAATCTGCGGCACTTCAGTACTTAGCACCGTTCGCGGGCTGTACTATGGGTGAATACTTCCGTGACCGTGGTGAAAACGCATTAATCGTATATGATGATTTGTCTAAGCAAGCAGTTGCTTACCGTCAAATTTCATTACTACTTAAGCGTCCACCAGGCCGTGAAGCATACCCAGGTGACGTATTCTACCTTCACTCTCGTCTTTTAGAGCGTGCATCGCGTGTAAACGCAGATTACGTTGAAAAGTTCACTAATGGTGAAGTGAAAGGTAAAACTGGTTCATTGACGGCATTGCCAATCATTGAAACTCAAGGCGGCGACGTTTCTGCGTTCGTACCGACTAACGTTATCTCTATCACCGATGGTCAGATCTTCTTAGAAACTGACTTATTCAACTCAGGTATCCGTCCGGCAGTAAATGCTGGTATCTCGGTATCGCGTGTTGGTGGTGCTGCACAAACTAAAATCGTTAAGAAACTAGGTGGCGGTATCCGTCTAGCCCTAGCTCAGTACCGTGAATTAGCTGCGTTTTCGCAGTTCGCGTCTGACCTTGATGATGCAACTCGTGCTCAACTTGAGCATGGTGAGCGTGTAACAGAGCTAATGAAGCAGAAACAGTACGCGCCAATGTCTGTTGCTGATATGTCTTTGTCGTTATTTGCTGCTGAAAAAGGCTTCCTTCAAGACATCGAAATCGCGAAAATCGGTGACTTTGAAGCAGCTTTACTTTCGTATGCAAATAGCACATACGCAGAGCTTGTGGCTCAAATCAATGAAACTGGTAACTTGAATGCCGAGATCGAAGCGCAGCTTAAAGAACTTCTAACGAAGTTCAAGTCTACGCAAACTTGGTAATTTAGTTATTAATGGTGCGCTTTAGGAAACTAAAGCACACCTTGATTCGGAGAGAGAGTCATGGCCAGCGGAAAAGAGATTAAAAGCAAGATCGGGAGTATTAAAAATACTCAAAAGATCACTAGCGCAATGGAAATGGTTGCTGCGTCTAAAATGAAAAGGGCGCAAGAACGCGTTGCTTCAAGCCGTCCATACGCTGACAAATTACGTGAAGTAATTGGTCGTGTTGCTCAAGCAAATCTTGATTTTACTCACCCGTTCTTAAAAGATCGTGAAGTGAAACGAGTTGGTTATATTGTTATCTCTACAGACCGTGGTCTGTGTGGCGGTCTAAACTCAAACGAGTTTAAGAAAGTTGCACTTGATGTTAAAGCGTGGAAAGAAAAAGGTGTTGATGCTGAATTTGCTACTTTAGGTAGTAAAGCAGCTGGCTTCTTTCAACGTTTTGGTGGTCAACTACTCGCTAAAAAAGCGGGCCTAGGAGATAAACCTTCAGTACAAGACGTTATTGGTCCTGTAAAAGTTATGCTTGATGCATTTTCTGAAGGCAAAATAGACCGTTTATTCTTGGTATATAACAAATTCGTTAATACCATGAGGCAAGAGCCAATTATAGATCAGTTACTCCCTTTGCCAAAAGCTGAAGAAGAAGTATCTGCTCACACATGGGATTACTTATACGAGCCAAATCCAGAGGCTATTTTAGAGTCTTTGTTAGTACGCTTTATTGAGTCTCAAGCATACCAAGGTGTGGTAGAAAATGCTGCCTCTGAACAGGCTGCTCGTATGGTTGCAATGAAAGCTGCAACTGATAACGCAGGTGACCTTATGGACGAGCTACAGCTTGTTTATAACAAGGCTCGCCAAGCAGCAATCACACAAGAAATTAGTGAGATTTGTTCTGGCTCAGCAGCAGTTTAATGCTTCGGGTAAAGATTAACGAGAGGAATAGACATGAGTTTAGGTAAGGTCGTCCAAATTATCGGCGCCGTTGTGGATATTGAATTTCCACAAGATAGCGTGCCAGCGGTATACCACGCACTAAGAGTAACAGATGGCGATTTAGCTGGTTTGACTCTAGAAGTTCAACAACAGCTAGGTGGCGGTGTAGTGCGTACTATCGCTATGGGTACTACTGATGGTTTACGTCGTAGTGCTTTAGTTATGAATACAGGTGAATCGATTCAAGTTCCAGTTGGTAAAGCAACACTTGGTCGTATCATGAACGTACTTGGTGAGCCAATCGATGAAGCGGGTCCAATCGGCGAAGAAGACCGTATGTCTATTCACCGTGCAGCACCTTCATACGAAGAGCAATCAAGTTCAGTTGAACTTTTAGAAACTGGTATCAAGGTTATCGACCTTGTATGTCCGTTTGCTAAAGGTGGTAAAGTTGGTTTATTCGGTGGTGCCGGTGTTGGTAAAACTGTAAACATGATGGAACTTATCCGTAACATCGCAATCGAGCACAGCGGCTACTCAGTATTCGCAGGTGTTGGTGAGCGTACACGTGAGGGTAACGATTTCTACCATGAGATGAACGATTCAAACGTACTTGATAAAGTATCGCTTGTATACGGTCAGATGAACGAGCCTCCTGGTAACCGTTTACGCGTAGCGTTAACTGGTCTTACTATGGCTGAAAAGTTCCGTGATGAAGGTCGCGATGTACTTTTCTTCGTAGATAACATCTACCGTTATACTCTTGCTGGTACAGAAGTATCTGCACTACTTGGTCGTATGCCATCAGCGGTAGGTTACCAGCCTACACTTGCTGAAGAAATGGGTGTGCTTCAAGAGCGTATCGCTTCTACTAAGACGGGTTCAATTACATCAATCCAAGCGGTATACGTACCTGCGGATGATTTAACGGATCCATCTCCAGCAACTACCTTTGCTCACTTAGACGCAACAGTAGTACTTTCACGTGATATCGCGTCACTTGGTATCTACCCAGCGGTAGACCCACTTGATTCATCTTCACGTCAACTAGACCCACAAGTAATTGGTCAAGAGCACTACGATACAGCACGTGGCGTTCAAACAGTTCTTCAGCGTTATAAAGAACTTAAAGACATCATTGCAATCCTAGGTATGGACGAGCTTTCTGACGAAGATAAGCAACTTGTATCTCGTGCACGTAAAATCCAACGTTTCCTATCTCAGCCATTCTTCGTGGCAGAGGTGTTTACAGGCGCGTCTGGTAAGTACGTATCACTAAAAGATACAATTTCTGGCTTTAAAGGCATCTTAAACGGTGAATTTGATGATATGCCAGAGCAAGCGTTCTACATGGTTGGCTCTATCGAAGAAGCTCAAGAAAAAGCCAAAGGCATGTAACTAGGAGGGTAGTATGACAGCTATGACTGTACATCTTGACGTAGTAAGCGCTGAGCAGAGTTTGTTCTCTGGTCTTGTTGAATCGATTCAAGTATCTGGTAGTGAAGGCGAGCTGGGTGTAAACCTAGGCCATGCTCCACTACTAACTGCCCTTAAACCTGGTATGGTACGTTTAGTTAAGCAATTTGGTCACGAAGATGTGATATATGTTGCTGGCGGTACATTAGAAGTTCAACCAAATCACATCACGATTCTTGCAGATACTGCGGTTCGTGGTGAAGATTTAGATGAAGATTCTGTACAAAAGGCTAAACGTGAAGCTGAAGAACATATGGCGAATTCGTCAGCTGTTGAGTTTGATTATCAGCAAGCGGCTACGCGACTGGCAGAAGCAGTTGCTCAGTTACGCGTAATTCAGCAATTACGTCACAAGTAAGCCTATCCGGTTTGTAAAAAGCCCACTTTAAGTGGGCTTTTTTGTGCCTGTTACTTTTGTATTTACACTAAATACCTTAGTCCGATTATTATCTACACTTTTACACTTATATCCTGCCGGAATCCTCGCTACAATAACGTCATCCAATTAAGTGTGTTTTTTCAGTCAAGATTCAGTACTAATAAACTAACCTACTGAGTATCTGCACAAGAAGTGATTTACGTAATCTTCTGATCGAACATAAGACTTATTTAGCTAAAACAACGAAAAAAGGAAATTGTTTTAATGGCTCTAACAACTATTATTCTTGCTGCGGGTAAAGGTACTCGTATGCGCTCTGCTTTACCTAAAGTTTTGCACAAAGTTGCAGGTAAACCAATGGTGCAGCACGTTATTGATAATGCGATGGCATTAGGTGCAACGACTACAAACCTAGTTTACGGACACGGCGGCGAACTATTACAACAACAACTTGCCGATAACAATGTAAATTGGGTACTTCAAGCTGAACAACTTGGTACTGGCCACGCAGTAGCGCAAGCCAACTCTCATGTTAATGATGAAGACACTGTATTAATTTTATACGGTGATGTACCACTAACAAAGCAATCAACACTAGAGCGTTTATTAGCCGCAACACCTAAAAATGGTTTAGCTGTATTAACGGTAAATTTGGTAAACCCAAATGGCTATGGTCGAATGCTTCGTGCCGGTGGTAAGTTAGTTGGTATTGTTGAGCAAAAAGATTCAAGCCCAGAGCAGTTACTTATTAACGAAGTAAATACAGGCATTATGGCTGTTAACGGTAAGCTATTAAAAACATGGTTAGGTAACTTATCTAACAATAATGCACAAGGCGAGTACTACTTAACAGATATCGTTGCAATGGCTCACAGTGAAGGCGTAGAAATCACTTCAGCTCAGCCAGACCATGCAATGGAAGTTGAGGGCGCAAATAACCGCGTACAACTTGCAGGCTTAGAGCGCGCTTACCAAGCATGGCAAGCAGAAGAGTTAATGTTAAATGGCGCAACACTTGCTGACCCTGCGCGTATTGATGTGCGAGGAACAGTTACCACCGGTGAAGATGTACTTATCGACGTAAACGTTATTTTTGAAGGCACGGTCACGCTTGGTAATAATGTACAAATAGGTCCTAACTGTGTCCTTAAAAATTGTAGTATTGGTGATAACGTTATTATTAAAGCTAATACACTGATTGAAGATGCCACAGTTGCAGATAAGTGTACGCTTGGTCCTTATGCTCGCCTTCGCCCAGGGGCTGTAATGGAAGAAGACTCACACATTGGTAACTTTGTTGAGATGAAAAAAACCCGTCTAGGTAAAGGCTCTAAAGCCAACCACTTAAGTTATTTAGGTGATGCTGAAATTGGCGAAAAAGTGAATATTGGCGCTGGCACTATTACCTGTAACTACGATGGTGTTAACAAAGCAAAAACTATTATTGGCGATAATGCCTTTATTGGTTCTAATTCATCACTCGTTGCCCCAGTAAATATAGGCGCAACTGCAACAATTGGTGCAGGCTCTGTGATCACCAGTACCGTTGAAGATGACCAATTAGCAATTGCACGCTCTAAACAGCGTAATTTAACTGGTTGGAAACGCCCAGTTAAAAAATGACAATAGAGGCTACTTAGGTAGCCTTTTTTATTTTAGTTGAAGTTTAAATTGCTCTTTATAGCGTCTAGACAAGTTAAGTACTTTACCTGTAGTTAATTTTATTTCACTGTCGCCACTGGGTAGTGGTGTAATAGACTCCACTTTATCGAGTTTTACGCCATGGCTGCGGTGAATTCTACAAAACCCCTGCACTTCAAGTTGTTTACTTAATGCTGTAAGCGTTGCCCTTAACGGATATATACGTGAGCCTATATGTAGGTTTACATAATTACCCGACGATTCAAGCCAATCAACATCCTCTATTTTTATAATGAATTCTTTTCCGAGCTTTTTAACTAATAGGCGGTTTATGGTCGATGTTGTTTGCTGCTCACTTTCTTCAATTGAAGAGGCTTCACCTAGTAACTGCTGCACCACATATTGATATACTTTGATAAGTACGATGAAAAACACAAAGCTTATAGCGTCTTTCTGGTATTCATAAATAAGCTCAAACCAGCTAAGTCCAAAGTTGTAAGACCTATCATTCAACAAATATATGAATTTACGAACCCCTACCATAATACCAACGTGTAACACGCTAAATATAATAGAGGCACCAAAGTACATACCTAATGAGGCCGTAATATTTTGCCAATTAAAAGATAAGTGTCTTAAAAACCAAATTAAAATAGGGAATATAAGCAAAGTACTCAAGGCACTTGAATACTCCCAAACAAATGGCTCCCACATTAAAAAAGTTAAAGCCCCTTCTCTTTGGGCTTCCATTATTTGGGTTGTAGCGTTTACTGTATTATTAATTAATACGTAAGCACACAGTAATACTGATGCGTAAATGCTTTGAAAACGTTGAAAGTGCTGTAGGTTCATAAATGTATGCTTATTGCTGACGTGGCACGCTTATCCCTGCATACCACCTTTTATCACTATTGCTTGTAATATAAGCACTTATAGATAGTTTTAGCGAGAGCTTTAGGTATGAATAACGCATAACATACATAAAGTAGTAAAAGCATGAGCACTCAAGTACAACAACCTTCATTAGTTAATTCGCGTAAATATTATCTTGATTGGCTTAGGGTAATCGCATTTGCGTCGCTAATTTTTTATCACATTGGCATGTTGTATAGCGAAAACTGGGGATTTCATTTTAAAAGTAATTATACATCACAGTATGTTGAATATTTAATGTTGGTGTTTTCACCTTGGCGCATGTTGCTCATTTGGTTTATTTCGGGCGTAGCACTGCGTTTTATGATTGATAAAGTAAGCAGCTTTAAATCTTGGTTACATTTCACCTTATACCGTTCTATTTTTTTACTATTACCCTTGCTGGTGGGACTATGGCTAATAGTGCCTTTACAGCTGTTTGCAGAAATGTCACAGCACGGTGTTATTGATATTAGCTATTGGCAATTTTATTTAGCTTTTATAGAGACAAACAATACGCTTTTTATTAATTATCAGTCTGGAGTGTGGCCGAATGTGGATGTAAATCACTTATGGTATTTGCGCTCGTTGTGGCAATTTATGCTGATCATTATCGTTTTAACTCTTTTTGCACGCTTGCCTTTTCTTACGCCTTTAAAAACATTTGTTAAAGGGGATATGTCATTTGGGCTTTTAATTACCTTGCTCACTATTGCCGTACTATTTACAAGCCATTACTTAACTGGCGATTCAATCAGAGAGACTAACGGCTTAATACTGCTACTCGCAGGATACATACTTGCCAAAAACACTTACTTTTGGAACTGCTTAAATAAAAACTTGGTATTACTAGCTTTGAGTTTTGCGGTTTTGTTTGTACTTATAATATTAAGTTATCAGAAGGTGTTTACTCTTCCTCATTTTATTTTAAGCGCTAGCTACAATATTCAACGTGTTGTAGGTGTATTTTTTGTACTCGCGTTCGCTCACCGATTTTTAAATTTTAATACTTACTATTTAAAACAGCTCAATGTATGGGTGTTTCCCTTTTATTTATTGCATCAAAGCATTTTGATTATTTTGTGTTTTTTACTACAGCCTTTAAGTTTAGGGCCTGTTGCTGAACCATTCATCATTATTACAGGGACTTGGTCTTTTTGCGGTGTTATTACATGGGGTATTACACGTATTGATGTACTTAGACCTTTGCTAGGGGTTGCAATTAAACGAGATTATTCCCCGACTGTAAAAATTCTTGGTTATACGGCCGCTTTAATTTTAATAACTCCGCTAGCGTATAAGCTAATTACTTAGGCTGAGGGGCTGTATTAAAACTGCCATAATCTTGTCATGCCGGTGTGTTGATATTTAGCAAATACAATACTAAGGAAAATTACATGTTTAAAAAATCAATTATTGCGCTGTCACTTATATCTGTTCTTACTGGTTGCTCACTTGATGGTGACGATGGTCAAAACGGCTCTCAAGGATTACAGGGAGAACAAGGCACAGGTGGGACTAATGGGTTAAATGGTATAAATGCCAATTCAGCATTAAATATTAACCTTGTGGGTAGAGGTGTATTAAATGCACAAAGCCCAGAAGGTGCAGCTGAAATAGTTGCATATCAAGCATCTAAAAAATGGATTTACGCTATTAACAGTTCAGGTGATGACGCTGTTGTTAATATTTTACCCGCCGACACCTTTGATACTGCCGCACTCGTTAAAGATAACGAAGGGGTTATAAACGGCACAAATTTAACATCCGTTATTACGTTGCCTTTAAACGAGTTCACCCAAGGCGATGCGAACAGCATTGCTATTGATGAAAATAACAATCTACTTGTAGTGGCAATGGCTGCTGAAAGCACGGGTGATACAGGTCAAATTGCTTTTTACGATATAAGCGGCGACTCACCTGTATTTATTAAAAATGTTACAGTCGGATTTTTACCAGACATGGTGACGTTCACCCATGATGGCGCAAAAGCAGTGGTTGCTAACGAAGGTGAACCAAGTGATGACTACAGCGTAGATCCTGAAGGTTCTATTAGTATTATCGATATAACAAATAATGTAATAGCCGATACAGCAATAAATATTGATTTTAAAGCCTATAACAACAAACAAACCGAACTAGAAGCGCAAGGGGTAGTTTTTGCAAACCCAAATGGTCGTACTATTAACGGTAATCTAATAAATACCACAGTAGCTATGGATTTAGAGCCCGAGTACGTTAGCATTTCTAAAGATAACAAATATGCTTATGTATCTATTCAAGAAAATAATGCACTTGCAATAGTTAACCTACAAGACAACAGTCTTGAGCTAAAGGGCTTAGGCTTTAAAGATTGGTCAAGCTTACAACTTGATGCCTCAGATAAAGACGGCGGCGTTAATTTTAAATCATACCCAGGGCTCTATGGTATGTACCAGCCCGATACTATCTCAAGCTTTAGTTGGAAAGGCGCTAACTTTATAGTCACTGCCAACGAAGGTGACGCAAGAGAATACTTTTTTGATACAACGAATGAAGCAGACTGTATAGCAAAGGGCGGACTTGATTACGATAAAGACGATGGCTGCTTAGCTTATATAGATGAAAGCCGCGTTGAAGACTTAACTCTTGCTGCTAATTTTGATTACTTAAATAATGACGATAATGATATTGGTCGCTTAAAAGTAACAACAATAAAAGGCGATACCAATAACGACGGACAATACGAATCGCTTTACGGCTATGGCGCACGTTCTTTTACTATTTGGGATAGCAATGGGCTGGTGGTTTTTGATTCAGGTGACGATATAGCACGTATAACAGCATCTGTGCATGGTGAATCATTTAACAACAATGAAGATGAAAACAAAGGTGACTCACGTTCAGATGATAAAGGCGCAGAGCCTGAAGCGCTGACTATTGGTAAAATTGACGATCGTACATTTGCTTTTGTTGGATTAGAACGTATGGGCGGTATTATGGTTTACGACATTACTAATCCATACAATGTGCAATTTGAAGACTACTTCTATAATAGAGGCTTAATTAAAGGAGCGAATATTACAGGCGATTTGGCACCTGAAGGAATGGTATTCGTTTCAGCAGAGCAAAGTGCAACAGGAAATCCACTCTTAATTGTTGGAAATGAAATATCAGGCTCTATTGCCGTATGGGAAATAGCATCTAAATAAATCTTTAATTTTAAATAAAGCTGTGTGTTGTTTGTTTAACATACAGCTTAGTTTAAACCTTACTAATACATCATCAATTGATACATAAATTATGAGTGTTTTTTAAACTAAAAGTATC